>JANMJF010000198.1:0-7978 GCA_031371245.1 Pseudomonadota bacterium
TTTGAAGCAGCTCATCACCGATTGGCAGACCCTGGATGTCGGCGCTAAGCGTGTCGCCAACGACCATTCCAATAAAGACCATGACCAGCGCGTGATCGGCCGGCTCGGCGATCTGCATGAGCGCTTCGAGCCGATTTTGAACAAGCTCTGTAGCGCCGAACCGCGCCTCAAGGTCTACCGCGACAAGCTCGGCGTGGCGCTGGAGAGAATCGAAGATGGTGAGGTGGCGTGGGTCAGCGATGCCAAGCAGGATAGCTACCACACGGTCTGGTTCGAACTGCACGAGGACTTGCTACGCATCCTCGGCCAGCTACGCCAGGAATAATCACGCCGCCGCGCGCATCGCCATCGACGAGGTTGAATCATGGGACGTCTACACGGAAAAATCGCAATGATCACGGGCGCCGGGGCCGGCATCGGCCGCGCCTGCATGCGCATGTTCGCCAAGGAAGGGGCTACCGTGTTCGGCGTGTCGCGCACCCAGGCCAATCTGGATGAAACTCTGCAAATCGTGCAGGACGCTGGCGGTCAAGGCAGCGTTTACAGTGCCGATCTTGCCGATCCCGAGCGGGCCGAAGCCGCCGTCAAGCAGTGCATCGAGCACTACGGCCGCATCGACATCCTGCTCAATGCCGCAGGGGTCGGCTACAGTTATAAGCTCATTAGTCCAGGCTCCATGGACCCCATCGACACCACGCCTATCGATAAGTGGCGCGAGATCATGGCCATCAATCTCGACAGCGTGTTCTATGTCAGCCGCCTCGTCATCCGCCAGATGAAGAAGCAGAAACACGGCGCGATCGTAAACGTCGCGAGTATCTTCGGCATGGGCGGCGCAGCCGATGCCCACACCTATACAGCGACCAAGGGCGCCATCATTAATCTCACTCGCTCGATGGCGGTTGCCTATGTCGACGACGGCATCCGTGCCAATGTCGTCGCGCCTGGGTTTGTGAAGACCCAGATGGTTGAGATGGTGCTCGACCAGTTGTTCTCGCCTGAGAACCCCAAGCTCGTCGCACCCATGGGCCGACCGGCGACGGTCGATGAAGTCGGTTATGCCTGTTTGTATCTGGCCTCGGAAGAAGCGTCGTATTGCACCGGCACGGTGTTGTGTGTCGATGGCGGGTCGACGGGGCGGGCTTAGAGTTTGGTTTGGGCTCTGGGATGGAATGTCCGAATAAATTCGGACCTACGTCGGACATTCGCTCACCGCCCTCAAAAGCTGAAATAAAGCCCCATCTCGACCAGGTGAAAGGTCTCGTCGTCACCGATGCCCTGTACGGCGGCCTTGCCCGGGAACATCACCCCATAGGCGACGCTGAGTAATAGATTCTTGTTGATGGCCCAATCGGTATAGATATTGAACTCGTCGCCGAAATGATGGGCAGTGACTGGCACGCCGCGATAATTGTCTTCGACCAATGAGAAACGACCGCCGATCATGCCGACCGTGACTTGCGGCAGGGGCGTGGCCGCCAGATGCACGAGGTGGTTGCGCTGGTTGCTGTTGAACAGCAGCCAGCCGCCTGTCACTTCGCCCTGGAACCAGGTACCCCAGCTGCGTTTGTCGAAGCCGTAGAACAAAGGATCGAAGTCGCGGCGCACAGCGTCGCCCGGTTGGGCGTCGCCGGAGAACCACGCGTAGCGGTAGCTCAGTCGTGGCTGCCACGGCAGCTGCTCGAAATGATAGATGGCCTCGGCATACCAGGCGCTGGCATTAATGCGTCCGAAACGGCCGTCGCCGAACTCGCGTGTGGCCTCGCCCCACCAGGCCACCTGCGGCAGCACGTCGAAACGCACATCGTTGACGCGCACGCTAAGCACGTTCATGCCTTGGCGGACGCCGAACAGGCGTGGCGTATCGGTATCGAGGATGTGCAGATAGAGCAGGCCAACGTGACCACCGCGCTCGAACTGGACTTCCAAGTTGCCGCCGGCCAGCGCCGCTTCGTCACTGTCGGGATCGGCTTCGAGGAAGAATAGGTCGGAATGCAGGGCGCGATAGTCGAGACGCGCGACCAGGCTGCGTTGAAAGGCCTGGCGCGGCACCAGCCACACACCACCGTCGTCACGCAGATCAAAATTGCCGTCGTCGATCAAAAAGCCGTCGCCGATATCGAGGGTCTGGCGACCGAACGAGAGATCGACCACCAGCCGTTGCGCATCGTCGCTGGCGGCGCCCGAGCGCCAGCCCAATTGGGCGGTCTCGATGTCGAAGCTGCCATCGCCGCCACGGGTGAAGGCCGCTGCATCACCGTCAAAGAAAGTGGTGGCGCCGACTACCGAGACCTCGCCATACACCCCGCCGGTGGTGGTAAAACCAAGATAGGGTTTGATATCGGTTTCCGCCCAGCTCGGGTCGCCATGGCGCGCGCGGGTCAGGAAATCCACCTGCCCAAGTCCGAGATTGGCGTTCACCATGGTGACGGCGGCGAAGCCTGCCTGCAGACCAGCCTTGAGTGTTACGCCGGGCAGCGGCTCGGCTAGGAATTCCGCGCGG
Source organism: Pseudomonadota bacterium (assembly GCA_031371245.1). GTDB lineage: Bacteria > Pseudomonadota > Gammaproteobacteria > JADJYF01. The sequence continues at coordinate 2,504 of JANMJF010000198.1, forward strand.
CAAAGCGTCGCAGCCAGCATCGAGACAGCCAGCACGACTGACGCCGACCGCCGGTGGCGCGGCGTATTTCTGTCTGGAGCACAAGCGAAGTCAATCGGACGCATGGCGGGCCGCGTGGCGAAGGTGGGCCAGATTATTCCGCACAGCGATGGCCTGCGTCACCTGCCCGATCGAGTCACTCGATGGCGTTGCAGGTGCGAGGGGTTGCGCTCAATTCGATGCGCCGCCTACCACGCCATAACCTTGTGCGCGCCAGCGCAACATGCCGCCGGCAAGATTGGCGGCATCGTTGCGCCCAGCCCGACGCAGGATCACGATGGCCTGCGCCGAGCGGCCACCGGCGCGACAAACCGTGACCAGCGGCTTGTCGTCCTTGATCTCGCCGACACGTGTGGCGAGCTGGCCGAGCGGAATGAGTTCAGCACCAACGATGTGACCGAGCGGTCCGTTGAATTCTTCGACTTCGCGCACATCGATCACACGCACCGCGTCATGATGTTCTTCCAACCAGCGCGGATCGAGCTCCCACAGGCCGGCAAAGGTATAGGTGAGCGGTGCCCAATGCGGGGTGTTATCCGGCGCCAGTCCATTATCGGGCCGTCCGCTGCGGAGATTGGCGGGCAGCGCGAGGTCTATTTTTTTTGGATAGGGTAGGCCTAGATTGTTCATATAGCCGACGAAATCCGATTCGCTGATCTGACCACCGAAGCGCGGGTTGAAGCGCTTTTCCTCGGCCACGCTGGTGACGGTCAGACCGTTGTAGTCATGGGCTGGATACAGACGTGTCGTGTCAGGCAGCGAAAAGATCTGGGTGCGGATCGAGTGATAGAGGTGGGCGGCATTGCCCTGCTGAAAGTCGGTGCGGCCACAGCCGCGGATCAGGATCGCGTCGCCCGTAAACGCCATGCTTTCGTCGTCGAGCACGAAGGTCAGACAGCCGTCAGTGTGTCCTGGCGTCTCACGCACCTGCACATGGCGCTGGCCGAAATCGATGCGCTCACCGTGTTTGAGCAGGCGATCTGCGCCCTCGACGCCAGCGGCCGCCGCGATCGCGATGCGCGCGCCGGTACGCTGCTTGAGCAGCCACGCGGCCGTCACATGATCGGCATGGCAATGGGTATCGACCACCGTTTCGAGGGTCAGGCCGAGTTCCTCGATCAAGGCGAGGTCGCGGCGCGCCTGCTCGAAGACTGGATCGATGAGGATTGCCTTATGGCTGGCATCGTCGGCCAGCAGATAGGTATAGGTCGATGATTCCTGATCGAATAACTGACGGAAGATGAGCATGGTCGATTACCTGCTAGGGATGCTGCTGAGGGGCGCGGCGCCGCCCGCGATTGTGAACCCTGGCCATGAGCTGCGGGTCGCCGAGCTCGTAATCGAGACGGTAGTTACGCTGGAATGGACCGCCGCCATTTATGCGCCAAGTGCAGCGCGGCGCAATTGTGTGGCGCTGCTATCTACCGCCAGGCTTTCGTCGTCGACGTCACCGCTCAGCACCACGCCGTACACATCGTGAGCCCGTGCCAAGGTCTCCCAACGTTCGAGTACGTCGTGTAAGACACGCGCTGGGTCGCGTTCGAGTGGTGAACCGTAGCCGCCACCGCCACAATCCACGCCACGCACGAATTCGCCGGGCTGCAGCAGACATTCGACCACGCCCGGTAATTTCTCTTCGCGCCCATCACTGTGCACGTGATAAGTCTGAGCCGCCGGCCCGGCATGGCCGCCGCGCACGCCCTGGGGCGGATTGACCTGCCCATCGCAGGACACCACCAAGGTCATCGGATCGTGACGTGGGCCATAGATCACTTCGCCACCGGGCGCACCGCGGAAGCGGCCCGCGCCACCACCGCCGGCCACCACGCGCAATGACTTGAAAGTGATCGGGTATTTCGATTCGTCGACCTCGATGCTGCCGCGATACATGAGGCCGCCCGCCACCGGCAGGCCGTAGTTCAGCCAACCGTCGGTGCTCGGCGTGCCGGGCCCACCATTCACTATCAGCCATTCCTGATTGATGAAGGGGCTGCCGCCCGCGCGCCAGTCATTGCCGGAGATCACCCCCGCGCCGGCGCCCATGCCGATAGCGCCTTCGGCCAGGCCATGGCCGTCACCAATCGCGGCGAACGCTGCTTGCGTCGCATTGACGATGCGATCGCCGATGTTGGTGGTGGCCATCGAACAGGAGTGCGGGAAGGTCGGAATGCCGGTGATGCAGCCTTCACGCAGTTTGACCGTCACGCGTGCGAAGCTGCCACCGTTGTGCGGCACGTCTTGATCGATGCAGTTGAAGACACCCGCCATGGCATTGCTGGTGGCGCAGGCCACTGACTGATTGAGGCCGAAGGCCTTGTTGTCTTCGTTGTGGGTGAGATCGACTTCGATGCGACCGTTGTTGGCATCGACGTTGATGTCGACGCGGATCGCGAGCCCATCGGGCAGCACCGGTGGCTGCGGATCGTAGTGGCCGATATTGCTCAGCCGCCCGCTCGGCAGTTTCTTGATCGCTTCGATCATGCGGCGTTCGGAATAGGCAAACCAATCGCCGACGAATTGACGGATGGTCAACATGCCGTAACGACGGACGAGTTCGGTCAAGCGGCGTTCGCCAATGCGCGCCGCGCCGACGGTGGCGAGGTAATCGCCATACCACTGCTCCGGCACGCGAATGCGGCGCCGGCACATGCGAATGATGTCTTCGACGTCTTGGTAATCTTTCTGTACCCGCACACAGGGGAAAATCAGTGCGCCTTCTTCATAGATGTCGCGCGCATAGGCGTGATAGGTGCTGGGAATGGAATTGCCGCAATCGGCCTGATGGGCTTTGGCGCAGGTCGTGAACAGATGTTCGCCATCGACGATCACCGGACACATGATCATGTGGTCGGCGGCGTGGGTGTTGCCGAGATAGGGATCGTTGTGCAGGAAGGCGTCGCCCGACGTCAGATCCTTGTGCAAGTCGCACATCGATTGCGACTGCAGTGCGCTGCCGAAGATATGCACCGGCAGACCTTCGCCGGGGCACAGCAGTTGGTTGTCAGCCGTGACGATAGCGCAGGAGAAATCGCGCACCACCGCCAACACTGCCGAGCGCGCGGTGCGCAGCAAGGTGTTGGACATCTCGCGCACGATGGCATTGAGGCGGTTGGCGAGCACCGCCATCAAGACCGGGTCCATGGTGTAGGCGGTGGCTTTGTCGTGCATGGTGTCAGGCTGGGGCTTAATCACAGGCTGGTCTCCTTCGGTGGGGTGAGGATGTAGCGACCACCGGCGCTGACGCGTGCGCTAGCGCCCGGATAGATGACCAAGGTCGAGGTCGGCTCTTCGATGATGGCGGGGCCTTCGATGACGGCACCGACCGGCAAACGGTTGCCGAGATAAATGGGCGTCTCGACCGTGCCACCGTGACCGAAGTAGGCCGGGCGACGACGATCGGGTTCGGCCTGGCCGGTGCCCGCCGCGCGCGTCGGTTCCAGCGACGGCGCATTGACGCTGGCGATCAAGCGCCCGCGCCAGTTGAGACATTCCACCGCTTGGCCGATGTCGGTGATAGCAAACACCCGCTCGTGCACACGATGGAATTCTTCCACCAGTTGCGCGACGTGAGTGTGATCATCGAACCGATTGCGCGCTATTTCGATTTCCAATTCCCAGACCTGGAAGCGATAGCGGGCTTCGACGAAGTAACGTTTGCGCACCGTGGTGATGCCGCGTGCGCGCAGGCGGCCAGCGAAAATTTCCAGTCGCCCATCGATGTCGGTCAGCGCTGCGTTGACGCCGGCGAAGTCGAATTGTGCGCTTGAGGTCAGGCGTGCCGCGCCGGCCTCGGTGATGATGTCCGAGAACTGCATGCCCGCTGCGCTCAGCGCACCGGCCGTACGCGGTACCAGCACTGTCTGGCAACCGAGTTCGGTGGCGATCGGCATGGCGCCCAGACCACCGGCGCCACCACCGGCGACCAGGATCGACTCGGCGGGGTTGATGCCTTCGTTGATGGTCAGTTCTTTGATGGCTTGGATCATGTTCTCGTTGGCGACCGTCAGGATCGCGAACGCGGCGCGTTGGTGGGTTTCGCCGAGGCCCACAGCGAGCGGTTCGATAGCGCGCCGCGCGGCGGCTTCGTCGAGTTGCATGCGCCCACCGAGGAAATGCGCCGGATCGATATAGCCGAGCACCACCGCAGCATCGGTGACCGTGGCTAGTGTGCCGCCGCGTCCATAGCAGGCCGGGCCGGGTTCGGAGCCGGCCGAATGGGGACCGACGCGCAGCAGGCCACCAGCATCAACCCACGCGATGGAACCGCCGCCGGCGCCGATCGAATGCACCGCGACCGAAGCCATGCCGAGGTTGTCGCCGATCCATTGCGGGCCGAGCCAGGTGTCGCGCGAGAATTCCACCGCGCCGTCACGCACCAGGCTGACATCGAAGGTCGTGCCGCCAGCATCACAGACGATGATGTCGCGGGTGAGGTTCTCGGCGGCGGCATAGGCAAGGCCGGCGATGGGTGCCATGGCCGGGCCCGACTTCACCAGATAGATGGGTTTCTGCACCACGTCGCCGAGATGCATCACACCGCCGAAAGACGTGCTGACCAGAATGTCATTGTGATAACCGGCCGCGCGTAGATCGGTTTCGAGTGTCAACAAGTATTGTTGCATGAGCGGTTTCAGCGACGCATCGATGGCGGTCGATGACGCGCGACGATACTCACGCAGGATCGGATTCAATTGATGGGAGAGGGTGTAGGGAATGCCGGGCAGCACTGCTTCGATCAACTGCCCGACGCGCAGTTCATGCACCGGGTTGGCGATGGACCACAACAGGCACACCGCGATGGCTTCGATACCGCGCGTGCCCAGGGTCGCAAGCACGGCCCGCACTGCGGCCTCGTCGAGGGCGGTCTCAATACCGCCTTCGGCATTCACCCGCTCTGGAATTTCGAAGGTCAGGCGGCGGGGAATATAGGGCGCGGGATATTCCATCTGCAGGTTATGCGGCTCGGACTTGCCGCCTTCCTTCAACAGCAGAATGTCGGGGAAGCCGCCAGTGGTGAGGAAGGCCGTGCGCGCGGTCTTGCGCTCGACGATGGCGTTGGTGCCGCGGGTCGTGCCGTAGAGAAACATCGCGGTATCGGCGAGCAGAGCCGGCACTTTCAAGCCCAATTCTTGCGCTGCGACTTCGAGCGCCGCAGCGATGCTGGCAAAGGCACGTTTGCGATCAGTCAGGGCTTTGCCGATGGTGAAATGTCCGGCGGTATCGGTCACGACCACGTCGGTGAACGTGCCGCCGGTGTCGACGGAGATGCGATATGGCATGGATCTCGGTCCTACGTGCTGATGATCTTCAGTGAAACGAAATAATCGTCGGGCACGCTACGTGCGCTCAGCAACGTCGTCAACCGGCCGCCAGCGCCTGCAAAGGCGGCACATAGGCATGACCCAAAGCTTCGGCTACGGCCGCGCAATTGACCTG
>JANMJF010000210.1:0-12824 GCA_031371245.1 Pseudomonadota bacterium
AACGATTGCAGATAACCCGCCGCGCGCACCATGTACTCCGCTTCACCGAGTTCCATCACCGAGCCACCGGTCTCTTGGTTGCCGCGCCGCAGTGCCTCAATCACCTTGGTATGCGCAATACCATAGGCACGGAGTTTGTCCGGGTCGAGCACAATCTGATATTGCCGCACCATGCCGCCGAGCGAGGCGACCTCGGAAACATTCGGCACCGCTTTCAACTCGTATTTGAGAAACCAGTCCTGCAGCGCCCGCAATTGCGACAGGTCGAGCTTGCCGCTGCGGTCGGTCAGGGCGTATTCGAACACCCAACCGACGCCAGTCGCATCGGGGCCGAGCGAGGCCTTGGCTTGCGGCGGTAGCCGCGACTGCACCTGGTTCAGGTATTCGAGCACACGTGAACGCGCCCAGTAGAGATCGGTACCGTCTTCGAAGATGACGTAGACAAACGAATCGCCGAAGAACGAGAAGCCACGCACGGTCTTCGCGCCTGGCACCGATAGCATCGCGGTCGTCAACGGATAGGTCACTTGATTCTCGACTATCTGGGGCGCTTGCCCCGGCAAGGTCGTACGAATGATGACCTGCACATCGGACAGGTCAGGGATGGCGTCGAGGGGGATGCGAGATAGGGACCATAGTCCTGCGGCCGCGAGCATGAGTGTCGCCAGCAACACCAGAAAACGGTTGGCGATCGACCAACGAATGAGATGCGCGATCATGGCTGACGGCCCTTCGCACCGTCCTGCATGCTGTCCGTCCCGATCTTCTTGACCACCCCATTGCCTTGGTGCGACGGGTTGACACTCGTGGTCGACGGCTCAGCCATCCGCGAAACGGTGGCCTTCAGGCTCGCTTCGGAGTCGATGAGAAACTGGCCGGAGATGACGACCTGTTGCTCAGCCTTGAGCCCACTGCGGATCTCACTTTGACCGTTGGCTTCAGCACCCACGTCTACGTCGGCAGGCGCAAATTTTCCATTCCCTTCCGCGACAATCACGACGCGGCGTTGGCCGGTTTCGATCACCGCTTCCGTCGGCACCAGCAACACTGGCGCTACATTCAGCGGCGCGATCGACACCGTGACGAACATGCCAGGCACCAAACGCTGGCCAGGATTGTTGAGCTCAATGCGCGCCTTCAAGGTGCGCGTCGCGAGGTCGACTTCCGGTAATAGTGCTTCCACTTTGCCGCGAAACGTCTGATCTGGAAAGGCTGCCGCGTGGGCCACCGCCAGACTGCCGGGCGCGAGCCACGCGGCTTCCGACTCCGGCACTTCGGCGTTGACCCAGACCGTTGTAAGGCCATTGATCCGAAACAACGGCGCGCCTGTCATCACCGTCATACCCTCACGGGTGCTGAGCTCTCCGATCACTCCAGCCCGTGGTGCGGTGAGGAGCGCGTGTGCCTGCACGCGGCCGCTCGCTTCGAGGCGCGTGATCTGTTCGTCGAGCATACCGGCCAGACGCATGCGCTGACGCGCACCGTCCAACAGCGATCCGAGACCGTCTATTCCCGAGTGTGCGGCAAGCCGCTTCGCGGCCAAAAACTCTTCCTGCACCGCTACCCACTCCGGGATGTAGAGAGCAGCCAGCGCTTGGCCCTTTTTCACGGCATCGAGCGGCGCTCGCACATAGAGCTTTTCGACGAAGCCATTGGCACGGGCCTGGACGAGTTCAACGTCGCGTTCGTTGTAAGCGATGCTACCGACCGCCTCGACGGCGGCGCCAAGGACGCCTCGCGTGACTCGGGCGGTACGGACGCCCAGGTTTTGTTCGAGGCGTGGACTGACGGTGACCTTGCCCTCGTCAGTGCCCGCGCTGCCGTACATGGGTACCAATTGCATGTCCATGAAGGGTGACTTGCCGGGCTTATCGAATTTCTGCTGGGGAAACATCGGGTCGTACCAGTACAAAGGCGTTTTCTGATCGGCGACCAAGGGCGCGCTTGGCTTGGCCACATTCTCAGCCGCTGGCGGCGCGGTTTCACGCAAGCCTTGACGCAACCCCAATTGGTAAACCCCATAGCCGCCCGCCCCGATCAGGCCGACGAGCAGAACGACAAATACAGTGGTCCTGGCGCTCATTTCGACTCCTCACTAACGGGTGGGCTGACATGCTCGGTGCTAGCCTCGGAGCCAGCTTCGTCGTCAGGAAAGAGGAAGTTCAATTGCGCCCATAGACGCGCCGTACTCGATTCGAGGTCCAGCGCGCGCAGGCGCACGTCGATTTCATCGCGGTGTGCGCGCAAGACATCGCCCGAATTCGATTTGCCGGCCGCGTAGGCCGCGAGCATGGCTTCGCTACGCGCCCGCGCCAGGGGAATGATTTCGCGCGCATAGCGCACTAGCCTTTGGCGGCCGCTTTGCCACGCGTGTACTTGTGCACGTACCTCGCCGACTTCGCGACGCAGGGTTTCGTCGCGCTCTGCGCCCGCCTGCTCGGCTAACGCCAGTTTGGCCGCGACTTCGCGGCTTTGACGATTGGCCCGATCCCACTGCAAAGGGACCGACACGCTGACGGACACGAAGTCCGAAAATCCCGATCCACGCTGCGCGTAATCGAGCGCGACACTCCAATCGGCATGTTTGTCGGCTTCGGCAAGCCTCGCATCCGTCCATGCGAGGTCTTCTCGACGGTCCAGCACCGAAATTTCCGGATGGTGAGAGAGTTCTACTTCAAGCCTATTCGTATCGACACGGATCGCTTCCAAAGAGGGTGCATTGGCCAGTGATAACGCTGCGCCGTCACCAATCCAGCGTTCGAGAGCAGACTTAGCCGTAGTCAGGCGTTGATCGATCTCGCTTGCCCGATCATCCAGCTCGGCCAGCGCGGCGCGTGCGGCGATCACATCAACCTGCGCGGCGCGCCCACCGCGATAGGCAGCTTCAGCGGCCGTCAACTCCAGCGTAGTCGCCGCTTTTTCCTCCTCAAGCAACGCCTCCATGGCTTCAGCGTAGTAACGTTCGAGCCACGCCAAAGCCGTGTCGCGCTGGATAGTGGCAATAAGAGCGGCTTTTTCCGCCACTGTCTTGTCACCTTCACGATCAAAGCGCTCTGCGCGAAGTTTGCGCTTGCCGGCGCGCGTAAATTCTTGACTGATCCCGACGCGCCCCATGGTGAAATCGTCGCCCCCGATGCTGAAGCGATGGGCGCCATCGACGGGCCAGCTATCGAGGCCGACGGTCACTACCGGGTCGGGGAGCTGACCCGCAGCGATGGCCATTTGCTGAGCAGCGACCAGCGCCGATTCTTGCGCCGACACTTGGCGTGATCGTTCGACCGCGAGACGCTGGGCGTTAGCCAAAGTCAATGGGAGATCAGCTGCCAGCGCCGCAGCCGACAGCAGCAGAATGCTTAGCGTCGCCGACAAGCCTACAACCAGTGACCGGCAATTGAAGTGAGCGCGCTCGCGATGAAGCGCATAAAAAAATAACGACATAGAGCCTCCAGATGCAAATACCAAGCGGCGCCGGCCACGCGTCATACGCGGCCGGACTACGTTCGGAGGAGGCTCAAATCAGAAATCGACAGTGATGGATATAGAGAGGAGGTTTAGTAAAGTCGGAAGGGAATTCCGCCAGTGCAACCCATAACTTTGACGGGCGCATGTCGGCCTGGAAGGTGGCAACCACCAACGGTAGAACCGGGACATCAACTTGGGATTGAACTCGACTATCGACCGACTGCGCGGTCTGATCACAGTGCTGCTTACAAAGATTCAGGTTTTTGGAGTTGGTGTTGTGGCACGGTTTGGCTGCAGCCTGGAGTCCAATCTTATGACTCGCGCCCCGGTTCACACTCGGACAGGCATAACCGGCGACCACGACCTGAGCAAACAGCAGCAGGCTTATGGTGCAATAAGCGACAATTTTTCGCCGAAGTCGAGTCATGGAATGATTATATAGCGCAATTCTTACCCAACTGCACAGCCGTATCTCGTCTTTCACAATGACGGCGCTCACAGACCTCCGCCAGAAAACGTCAGAAGAAAGTGCAAGGTTATAAGGTGTGAGGGATTTCGGCGTGCTAGACGTATAGAACTATTGCTGGGAAGTGGAGGCTTGACCATGGATAACAAACTGGAACGGGCCTTGCGCACTTTGCAAGAGGCGCAGGCCGGCCGCTCTCTCGATACCCTCGAAGGCGCGGTATGGCGAACTATCGAAGGCGAAAGGGCGCGACGCGCACGCGCTTCCGTTGTTGTGCCCCTTCGCGGCTTAGCCGTCTGTTTGGCTCTTGGGGTTGGGGTCCTTATAGGCCATGCCACGGCCGCTACCCGCGCGCACGACCAATCTGAAATCTCCGCCCTATCGATCCAGCCAGCACTTGCGCCCTCAACACTGCTGGACGCACACCAATGAGCCGCCCGGCGCCCGCTCTCATTCTCACCGTTGCGCTTGCACTCCTCGCCGGCGCCGGTGGGGCTTGGATAGGCGCGCGATTTGTGCTTCCGCAGCCTCATACGCCATCCTTGCATGAGCTTGTGCACAAAGAGCTCGACCTGTCGAAAGCACAAAAAGAACAAATCGCGATGCTCGAACGGCAATTTGCCGCTCGCCGGCAGACGCGGGAAGACGAGTTGCATGCCGCGAATGCAGAGCTGGCAGCGGCTATCAATGAACGCCACGAATATTCACCTGAGGTGCAAACGGCCGTCGAACACTTCCACAAAGCGATGGGCGAACTGCAGAAAGAAACGGTTGAGCACGTCCTGGCTATGCGCAAGGTCTTAAGCGCCGACCAGGCCGTCAATTTCGACCGCCGTGTCAGCGAGGCCCTGACCACCCAAACACCGTGAGCGCGGACGATGCAGCGGCCGATGCAGATCTTGCCAGTCGCGCGGCGGGCGGCGACGACCACGCGTTCACCGTACTTATGCGGCGTCATAAAAGCCCGCTTTACCGCTTCGTTTGGCGCTATGTCGGCGATCGTGATGCGGCGCTTGAGGTAGTCCAGGAGTCCTTTGTGGCCGCCTGGAAAGCTTTGCAGCGATACGACAAGGCGCGGCCTTTCCCGGTTTGGCTGCGTACGATAGCGATTAACAAGTGCCGTGATCGCGCGCGGCGTGAGGCCGTGCGGCGCGCGGTCTTTCGTGATTGCGACCTGAATGCTTTCGAAGATGCATGGCTGACTGATGACACACCGGGTCCTGAGGAAACGCTGGTCCAGCGTGAAGAAAATGCGCGCTTGCACGCCGCGATCGCTCGCCTTCCGGCCAAGCTTAAAGAGCCGCTTATCCTCACCTACTTCGAGGAAATGTCGCAGCAGGCGGCGGCCGAATTTCTCGGCACCACGGTCAAGGCCATCGAAACCCGCCTCTATCGCGCGCGTCTCAAGCTCGCCGCCCTTCTAAACACTGCCAAAAAATAGATCTCTCGGCATGTGAGGGATATGCGTCGCTGTCGCGTATGTCATTGTGAGCGAGCCTGACGCTCTAATCCGCCCCAAAGGTTTTTCTTCCTGCATACATGAATAATAAGCGCGACGACATGGCTGGCCCCAAGACCATCGACCTGCAACGCCGTCAACTGATCAGCACTGCGGGCGCGATTCTTGGCGGTGCAGCGCTGGGCTCGCTGTTGCCGTCATGGGCGCAGAGCGCGACGCAAGGTCTGTTGCCAATATTGCCAACGTTATCGGGCCAAGACATCGCCCTCACGATTGGTCACACGCCGCTCGCTGTCGATGGCCGCATGGGCCATGCCGTTACGATTAATGGAACTGTGCCCGGGCCGCTACTTCGGCTGCGCGAGGGCCAGCGCGTTCGACTCGCTGTTACCAACGCCCTGGACGAGGAAACTTCTATCCACTGGCATGGCTTGCTGGTGCCATTTCAGATGGATGGGGTTCCGGGTATCAGCTTCCCCGGCATCGCGCCTGGTGCGACTTTTATCTACGAGTTTGCTCTCAAACAGGCCGGCACCTACTGGTATCACAGTCACTCCGGTTTGCAGGAGCAACAGGGTCACTACGGCCCCATCATCATCGACCCGGCGACCACCGATTCAATCGAAGCCGATCGCGAGCATGTGATTGTGCTCTCTGATTACAGCTTCATGCATCCGCATGAGATTTTTCGGCGATTGAAACAGGAGAGCGGCTTTTTCAATTTGCAACATCAAACATTGCGCAGCCTCCTGCGAGACCAGGACCAAACAGCGGCCGAGCGTATGGAATGGGCAAAGATGCGCATGGACCCGACCGATATCGCCGATGTCACCGGCGCTGCGTTTGAATTCCTCATCAATGGCCAAGGGCCTGGCGATAACTGGACAGGACTGTTTCAACCCGGCGAGAAGCTGCGTTTACGCTTCATCAACGCGGCCGCGCAGACCATATTTAACGTTCGAATTCCAGGATTGCAACTCACCATCGTGCAAGCCGATGGCCAGAATGTCCGGCCAGTTACGGTAGACGAATTCCAGATCGGCAATGCCGAGACTTACGACGTCATTGTTGAGCCCACAGAAGACAAGGCATACACGCTCGTCGCCGAGGCCGTTGACCGCTCGGGCATGGGTCGCGCGACCCTTGCGCCACGCGCTGGCATGGCAGCGGCGGTGCCGCTGCTTCGGAAAAGACCGCTCGCCACCATGCGTGACATGGGCATGGATATGAGCGGCATGCAGGGAGGTTCGATGGCCGGCATGAAGCATGGCGACATGGACGGGATGGACATGGGCTCGCTCCCGGGCATGGCAGCGCCGAAGTCCCGCGGCTCCGACCTGATGGGCGATATGAAAGGCATGGGCAGCATGGACATGTCGACGCGTAATCCCGCCAATGCGCCAGGAGTCGAGATGGGGCCTGGCGTACAAACGATTTCCCCGATGCCTATCGATCGCACCGGCGAGCCTGGTCAAGGGCTGGAAAGCGTCGGGCATCGCGTACTGGTTTATAAAGATCTGATCGCCCTCGAACCTAATCACGACTTGCGTATGCCCTCGCGCACTCTCGCCATTCACCTGACTGGCAACATGGAGAGATTCATGTGGGGCTTCGATGGTAAGAAATTTAGCGAAGCGCCGCCGCCCTACACTTTTCAACACAATGAGCGTGTGCGCGTCAAGCTTGTCAACGACACGATGATGACGCACCCCATCCACCTTCATGGTCATTTTTTTGAATTGGCCCACGGCCCTGCAGGCCACAGGCCACGCAAGCACACCGTCAATGTGGCTCCCGGCGGCACCGTAAGCTTCGATATAACGGCGACACCAGGCGACTGGGCTTTCCATTGTCACATGCTCTACCACATGCACGCCGGGATGTTTCAGATCTTCAGTGTCCGCCCATTGGTGGAGGACGGCGCATGAACCGTGTCCTCGGTCTGATGCTTGCTCTAAGTGTATCGCCGCTGCCGACCATGGCTCACGAAATGGACAAGGGAATGGATATGTCGATGCCGACGCCCTCCCCCAGCACGACGCCAGCCGCGCCGACGGTAGCGTCATCGGTATCCGATTACGCTGCCGACAAAGTTTATGACCCTGCGTCGATGGCGCGCGCCCGCGCGGTCTTGCATGAAGAGCATGGTGGTGAGCTTCATTCAAAGGTCATGCTGAATCTTTTTGAGTACCAGACCGGCCCAGGAGCCGATGCCTATCGGTGGGACGGCGACGCATGGTTCGGCAGTGACATCAATCGTCTTGTGCTGAAATCGGAAGGTGAAGGAAGTGTTCATCAAGGTGTCGAGACAGCCGAACTGCAAGCGCTCTATTCGCGGGCCGTCGATCCCTATACAGATCTGCAGATAGGCATACGTCAGGACATCGACCCCCAATCCCGCGCGCACCTATGCGGCTTTCGGCGTGAACACCCTCCTCCCTTACTGGGTCGCGACCGACGCAGAATTTTTTATCGCGACGACGGGCGATGTGCTGGGCCGCTTGACGGGAACCTACGACTTCCGTCTTACAGAACACCTGTTGCTACAAGCACGCGCCGAGCTCAATTTTTCGGCCAACGATCTACCGGAGAGGACAATTGGCGTCGGTCTATCGACGGCCGAACTTGGTTTGCGCCTGCGTTACGAGCTTACCCGCGAGTTCGCGCCTTATATCGGCGTTACCCACGATCTAAAAATTGGCCAAACAGCGACGTTTGTGCGCGCCGCCGGGAATGACGTGAGTGACACACGGTTGGTCGTTGGTGTGCGTGCCTGGTTTTGAACCCCGTGATAATTCATGTCAGAGGATAGCTTTATGAATATGCGCAAAATGTTACTGAAAGCGATCATCATCGCCGGTGTCGTTCTGATATCAAATGACGCCTTTGCTCACGCCAAACTTGTGGCGTCCTCGCCAGCAGCGAACGCTGCGGTGGCGCAACCAGACGTCATTACACTGACCTTTAACGAACCCCTGGTCGCAGCGTTTTCGTCCTTCGAGTTGACCATGTCGGACGGCATGAAGATGCCGGTCAAGATCACGATCTCGGACGATATGAAAACACTCAGCGGGACGCCGCAGGACAAAGTACCGCCGGGTGAGTACATCGTGATCTGGCACGCAGCCACGCAAGACGATGGGCACCGCATGGAGGGCACGCTCTCCTTCATATCCGAGTAGGCGATGCTCGAACCTGGCCTTATCCTTCTAAGACTGGCACAAGAGGGTGCAGCGATGGTCCTGTTTGGCTCGTCGCTATTCTGCGTTTACGCACTGCCTTTAGACGGGCCGGCGGCCGCGGCGGCGCTCACATGGCCGAAAAAGCTTTTAATTTATAGCGCGGCTATTCTCGTGCTGGCCAGTCTCTTGGGTCTCATCGTGCAAACCGCAATCATGGCGGGATCGATCACGCAGGGGACTAAATTGCAGTCGCTTCAGGCTGTCCTGACCGCGACAAATTTCGCACCGGCCAGTCTGGTGCGGGCCGCAGCTGGGGCTGCGGCTTTGTGCGTTCTAATATTGATGGCGCCACAAACGGGGCTTTGGCATGCCACGAGCTTATTGGGCGCGATCGCCTGCGCCAGCCTTGCCTGGATGGGGCACGGAGCAGCGACGGCGGGCACTCCTGGCCGATGGCACCTCGCGGCCGATGTGATACACGTCATGGCAGCCGGCATGTGGGTCGGTGCGCTTACCATGTTTATGGGCGTTCTCTGCTGGCCAGACACTATCGGTAACGCCGTGATACATCGCGCACTAAAGGGCTTCGGTGCGCTAGGCTCGGCGCTCGTGGCCATCGTTGTGGCAACAGGCCTCATCAATAGTTGGTTTTTGATAGGGCTATCACACGTCGCCGACCTGTGGTCATCAGCTTATGGCCGACTGCTGACATTCAAGCTGCTATTGTTCGCTTCAATGCTCTTATTGGCGGCGACCAATCGCTTGTGGCTCACGCCGGGTCTAGAGCGAAATCTGTATCGGCGTTTGCCCCGACCGGGCACAACTCTAACGGCGCTTCGAATAAGCATCCTGCTGGAAGCATCAGCAGCCGTTCTCATCATCTTTCTTGTTGCGTGGCTCGGAACGCTGCCGCCGCCTTCTGCCCAGTAGACAAGGATCTCTCTGAATTTCTGCGTTAACAGGGAAGCCCATGCGACTAAGGTCCAAGGCCATCCTCGCGGGACCTCAGTTAAATTTTCGCTCTGGCAGCGCTACAGATTTGTATTCGGCGGCAAAACCCCGTCATGTCGCAGCCGCAGTGCGTTGCCGATGACCGATACCGAACTCAAGCTCATCGCTAACGCTGCGATCATTGGCGAGAGCAGCCACCCGGTGATCGGATAGAGCACCCCAGCGGCAACCGGAATACCCAGCGCGTTATAGAGGAAGGCGAACGCAAGATTCTGTTTCATATTGCGGACGGTGGCCTCGGATAGTAAGCGCGCTGTAGCAATGCCACGCAGATCACCTTTGACGAGTGTAATCTGGGCGCTATTCATGGCCACATCCGTGCCGGTGCCCATGGCGATACCGACATCGGCTCTGGCCAGGGCCGGCGCATCATTGATGCCGTCTCCGGCCATTGCGACTATATGTCCCTGCTTCTGGAATTTTTCGACCAACGCCAATTTGTCTGCCGGCTTGACTTCGCCATGTACCTCTTTGATGCCAAGTCGAGCCGCAACGGTCTTGGCTGTGAGCATCCCATCGCCAGTAGCCATCACGATCCGCACCCCCGCTGTCTGTAGCGCCGTGAGGGCTTCCGGCGTACTCGATTTGATGGGGTCGGTAACAGCGAGCAGGCCGGCGATTTGGCCGTCAACAGCCAGATAAATTACACTCGCGCCTTCGCTGCGCAGCGCGTCGGCCTGTGCGGTAAGGCTATCGACCGGAGCCTTGACCTCCGCCATCAATGCGGTGTTTCCAAGCGCAAGCCGGTGGCGGCCAATTCGTCCGCGCACGCCGATGCCCGACGCCGATTCAAACTCTTCGGCCTTATCCAGTTGCAGGTCTCGGTCGCGGGCGGCGCGAACGATGGCGTTCGCCAAGGGATGTTCGCTACCTTGGTCGAGACTCGCGGCCAAACGTAGGAGTTCATCGGGCTCAAAGCCCAGCGACGCGATAGCGCGGTCAAATGTGGGCCGACCCTCCGTCAGCGTGCCTGTCTTGTCGACAATCAAGGTATCGACCTTGCGCAGGTTCTCGATGGCAGCAGCATCGCGAAACAAGACCCCATGGCTTGCACCCCGTCCGCTCGCGACCATGATGGACATGGGCGTCGCCAGTCCCAATGCGCACGGGCAGGCGATGATGAGCACGGCGACGGCATTTATCAGGCCATACACCCAACGCGGCTCGGGCCCGAATAGGCCCCAAGCAAATAGGGTCAGCACCGCGACGCCCACGACCGAGACTACGAAATAGCCGGCGACCGTATCGGCCAACCGTTGCAAGGGCGCCTTAGACCGCTGCGCTTGCGCCACCATCTGCACTATCTGCGACAGTACGGTAGAAGCACCAACCCGCTCCGAGCGCATAACGAGCGCGCCGCTAGTGTTGAGAGTCGCGCCAATGACCTGGTCACTCGCGCGTTTGGTGACCGGCAGTGGCTCGCCCGTCAGCATTGATTCGTCGACCGCGCTGCTGCCTTCGACCACGACGCCGTCCACTGGGATTTTCTCGCCTGGACGGATACGCAGAATGTCCCCAACATGCACATGCGTCAGCGGTATATCTTCCTCACTACCATCCACGCTAATGCGCCGAGCGGTTTTGGGCGCAAGACCGAGCAAGGATTTGAGGGCCGCTGAGGTCTGCGAGCGTGCCTTTAACTCCAGAACCTGGCCGAGCAAGGTCAAAGAAATGATCACGGCCGCCGCCTCAAAATACACCGCCACCCGCCCCATCGCCACGAACGAGTCGGGAAATAGCTGCGGCGCTAGAGTCGCCACGACGCTGTAGGCGAAGGCAGCGCCTGTCCCCAGACCAATCAGCGTCCACATGTTCGGACTGCGCTTGGCTACCGACATCCAGCCACGCACAAAAAACGGCGCGCCGGCCCACAAGACAACCGGGGTAGTCAGCGCCATCTCAACCCAACTCTGTACAGCCATGTCCATCCATCCCAGTCGACGGCCGAACATCGCGAGTACGAAAACGCTGGCCGTCAGTGGCAAAGTCCACCACAAGCGGTGCTCGAAGTCGCGTAGCTCGGGACTCACCTCCGCGTCGAGCGCTGGTAACTCGGGATCAAGGGCCATACCGCACTTGGGACAGATACCTGGATGATCCTGGCGAACTTGCGGGTGCATGGGACAGGTATAAATGACACCGCTAGGTGCCATCTTTTCTGGTCCCGGCGACGCTGCACCACCCGCCCACGTTGGCGCGAGAAACTCAGTTGGATTGGCAATGAATCGCGTTTTGCAGCGTACGCTGCAGAAATAGTAGGTTTGCCCGCCGGAGCTAAGTTGGTGACGATGTTCGGTCTGTACAGTGACCTGCATACCACAGACTGGGTCGCGGAGATCCCGCGAGGTGTCGGGAGCTTCACTCGTGTAACCCTCTGCACGCGTATGAACACCGACGTCAAGCGGGTCGAGATCGCGCAGCCTCGGAGGCGACGGGGCGTCTCTATCAACACCTTGATTCATGATGTTGCCGAATCTTTCCGTCGACGACGACCGCAACGCGTCATTGGGCCGGCGCTGGACGAATGAATCTGGGAAAAAAGCCAGGCGTGAGTGCGGCGTAGTGGTCAAGATCGCCGCCAAACTCCGCGCGCATTTCGCTTTGTCCTTCATCTCAGGCGTGCCGCCCTTGGCATCGATGTCACCCGTGCTCCCCGTCATCAGTACATAGTCGAATAACCACGACCGGCCGCAGGATCCATTGCGGCAGCATAAGCGCGTCGCTGGGCGAGTTCGGTCTGCCTCGACACACAGCGGCGTGCTTCACATAGAGCCTGGATCGGGGCAGTTGGTTTTTGATAGCACTATCACACGCCGCCGACCTGTGGTCATCAACCGATGGCCGACTGTTAACATTCAAGCGGCTATTGTTCGCTTCAATGCCCTTATCGGCGGTCATGAATCGCTGCCGGATCACGCCGGATTTAGAGCGAAATCTGGATCGGCGTTTAGTGCGCCCAAGCGCTACTCTAACGGCGCTTCGACTAAGCATCCTGCTGGAAACTTCGGCGGCTATTCTCATCATTGTTCTTGTCGCGTGGCTCGCAACGCTGCCGCCGCCTTCTGCTCAGTAGGCGAGGGTATTCCGCAGACCGCTTGAGGTAATGGGAGAAGCCCAGCGCAGGCCATAGGTGCTAGCCGTCCGTCTCGAACTATCGGTGCCCTACGACTTGACCGCGCCTGGAACTACACCCGTCAACGACGCGCGTGCCGAGACCTCGATCCAGTTACCATCCGGGTCTTTG
>JANMJF010000243.1:0-9628 GCA_031371245.1 Pseudomonadota bacterium
ATCGCGCGCACCGATCAGCTCTGCGACGGCATGTTCAGCATCGAGAATGCTCTTGCGCTGCACCTCGGTCGGATGCGCCGTCAGCACCGGTGAGATATAGGCGCTATTGAGCAAGCGCACGATATCGGCGGCGCGTACCTCGGCCTTGGCCAGGCGCTCGAAGCACAGCGCCAGCGAGCCTTCTTGCAGATGGCCCTGGCGCTCGTGGTGTTCGCGACGCCGCACGTGGTGACGGTCTTCGGCGATATTGGCCAGATGGGAGAAATAACTGAAGGCACGAATGACACTGACAGTCTGATCGGCACTCAGATTCTTGAGCAGCCGATCGAGGGCGCGCCCGGCCTGGGCATCACGTTTCAAACGATAGGCCACCGACAACTGTCGCACGCGCTCTACCAGTTCAAAGGCACCCTTGCCCTCCTGCTCGTGGATGACCTCGCCGAGGATGCGTCCCAACAGACGGATATCTTCGACCAGTGGGCGATTCTTGGCGGCCGCATCGGCACGCTCGTTTTTGACGGATGGGCGACGCGGTTTAGTGCTGGCTGGCGACATGCAGACCTCGATGACAGAAGCGACGCTTACGCGTATTGAAGCCCATGGTAACAGCGTCGACTGCTGGCGCGAGCGAGGCTCCTGGTGTCGCTTGCAACGCGCAGGGAACTGCCCGCCGTGCGCGACGCTGCGCCGTCCTGGCGCAGACTCACACCGAGCGCAGCGTCGCGACGATATCCAGCCGTGCCGCGCAGATCGCCGGCAGGAAGCCGCCGGCCAAGCCCATGAAGAGCGCCATAGTCCAGTGCAATTCCGAGCCAAACGGCCACCATTCACAGCGAATGGTCCTGCTGACGGCGTTCTAATTCAACCACTGCGGGGATCCGTTACCCGGCAGCGCGCGGTTATGCGGTTATCGTTTCTATACCCTTGTTGCCGTTCAACTGCCGTTTCTGAATTTATGCTTTCAGTACAACCAGTGGGCGCGATAAACTTGCCTGCATGACTGAGGAACTGGATCTCTTGCGAATTGTCAGTGAGCGCCTTGACGCTGCGGGGCTGTCTTTCATGTTGACTGGTTCCTTTGCGCTGAGCTATTACGGTAAGCCGCGGATGACGCGTGATCTCGATTTTGTCGTAGCGCTCATCGCGCATGACATCGCTGCGCTTGTTAAGGCGTTTTCGCCCGATTTTTATATTGATGAAGATGCGGTGTCCGATGCCGTCACGACACAACGGATGTTCAATCTTATGCATCTTGAAAGCGCGATTAAGGTGGATCTCATTGTGCGCAAGGACTCCGAGTACCGGCAGGTGGAATTCGCGCGACGTAGTGCCGTGCATATCGCCGACGTTTCGACCTGGATTGTGAGCCGGGAAGATCTCATTCTTTCAAAGCTTGTGTGGGCACTTGATTCAGGTTCGGAATTGCAAATGCGCGACGTTCGTTCGCTATTGGGCGATAAGGTCGACTGGCAATACCTAAACCAATGGGCTCCCACCTTGGGCGTCAGCGCGTTACTTGACGAAGCAAACGCGTGAACGACACCTCGCGCGAGATGGAGAGCATCGTCACCGAACGCTACCGCCGAATGAGCCCACATGAGCGCATGAAAATTGCGTCTTCGATGTTCGAAACTGCGCGCGCCATCGTCGAGTCTTCGTTGCCAGCGGACTTGACTCATCGGGAACGCCGGCTTGCGTTCGCCAAACGCATGTATGGCGATGAGCTCCCCGAAGCGGCGCTACAGGCTTATGCGGATCATCAGTGATGGGAATGGGCAGCTGCGCAATGGAAGCCCGCTGCGCCGTCCTGGCGCAAACTCACACCGAGCGCAGCGCCGCGACGATATCCAGCCGTGCCGCACGGATCGCCGGCAGGAAGCCGCCGGCCAAGCCCATGAAGAGCGAGAACAACAAGGCTTCAAGCACCACGCGCCAATTCATGCTGAAGGTGAAGGCGAGTTCGGCAAAGGTCTGCCAGTTCATGGTCGAGACCGTATAGAACTGCAGGAAGGACGCGAGTGCCAGACCGAGCACGCCGCCGACCAGACTGAGCAGCAGCGATTCGATGAGAAACGCGACCAGGATGCTGGCGCGCTTGAAACCCAGCGCGCGCAGCGTGCCGATTTCGGCGGTACGGCTGGCGACCGCCGCATACATGGTGATCATGGCACCGATGATCGCACCGATGGAAAAAATGGTGCTCAAGATCGAGCCCAGCACCGACAGAAAGCTCGACATCATTTCCGACTGCTTGGCGTAGAACAGGGTCTCGCGCTGGGCTTCGACGGTGAGGCGCTGATCGTCTTCCAGCACACCTCGCACTTTGCCGAAATCACCGCTGCTAGCGAGCTTGAAGATCACCGATGAATACGCGCCGCGACGAAAGGCCTGCATCATCTGATCGACATCGCCCCACAGCTCGGACGCGAAACCGCTGCCGGCCGCATCGAAAGTGCCGACCACGGTCCAGGTCTTGCCAGCCAGCGTCAAGGTCTCGCCGATGCGTGCGCCCTGGAAGCCATGCGCGATACGCGAACCGGCGACCACTTCAGCGGTGCCCGCGCGGAACATGCGGCCGGCGGTGATGCGCACCTGGGGCCGCAGAGCGATACCGCGCGTGGACAGTCCACGAATCGTGACATTGGATGGCGTGTTGCTGTCGCGCTTGGGCATCACCACCAACACCACCACTTCCTTCGATACTTCGCTGCTGCCGTCGGCCGCCGACGATATTTCAGGGCGCGCCGCGATCAGCGCTGCCTGCTGGCGGTCGATACCGCTCTGAATCTCGGTCTGGGCCGAGCGTCGGATGACCACCACATTGTCATCACTGCCGGTCTGTACCAGGGTCTTCTCCAGCCCCGCCGCCAGCATCAGCACGGCGGCGAATACGAACACTACCAGCGCCATACCACCGGCGGTTAACAGCGTCGTCAGCTTGCGCACCCACAGGTTGCGAAAGATGTAAGACAGCGGCACGCCGGTCATAAGCTGATCTCCGGCTGACGTTTAACCGATGCCACGGAAGCCGTCTGCGACTTTGAGTGTGGCGGCGCGCCAGCACGGCGCGATGGCTGCCACGACGCCGATCAGCAGCGACATCGCTGCCGCCAGCAGCGGCGTGCGCGGTGCAACCAGAAAGATAGGAAATATCGAGCCAAAACGGTGGCCGACCCACTCGGCGAGCGGATAAAGCAAGCAGATGCCGATTGCGCCCGCGCCCAGCGCGATCAACAGCGACTCGCCAGCGATCAGCGCCACGACGTGACTGCCGTTGAAACCGATGGCTTTCAAGGTGGCGTATTCGCCGCGCCGCTCGCGCGCGGTCATCGCCATGGTATTGGCCATCACCGCCATGATGATGACGATGATAAGAAACGACACCACTTGTATCACCAGCAGTATCGCTTCGGTCATAGCGACGAAACTCAATTGAAATGCCTTCTCGGTCTCGGTCAAGGTTTCGGCACGGGAGTTGGCAAACAGCTTGTCGACACGCTGAGCGATCAGCGGCGCATCCTCGGGCCGGTCGAGGGCGATGAGGAAGATACCGACCTCGTTGGCGTGATCCGGTGCGAGCTTCTTCATGGTCTCGTTGAGATTGTCCCATTGCAGGAAGAACTGCGATTCGTCGGTCTTGCTGTCAGCACCGTGGTAGATGCCGCGCAATACGAAACTCCAATTCCCTGGAAAAATATCGCCGATGATGGGGATCTGGTCGCCGATCTTGAAGCCGTACTTCTCGGCAGTCTTGCGCCCGACAATGGCACCGCGCCGATCAAGCACAAAAGCCTTCATCTGCTCGGGCGGCAGCACGAATTCCGGATAAAGCTCGAAATAGCTGCGCGGCTCGACGGCAAAACGTGGAAAAAAATTCTTCGGCACGATGTAGATGCCGCCGAACCAGTCGGCATAACTCACCGACTTCACGCCTTCGAGCTGCTCGATGCGTCCACGATAGTACAGAGGCAGCGAGAAAGTGAGGGAATTCTTGTTACGCACCACCAGCCGCGACGCCGATGAGGCGTCGGCACCGGCGTACCAGGCATCGATGGTGGTGCGCAGCAGACCGAAAGCAGTGATAGCGACCACGATGCCGAGCACGGTGAGCGCCGTGCGCAGCGGGTGACGCAGGCAGTTGCGCAGCACCAGACGCAACAGAAAGGCCCACATTGCGCTTAGTGGCTGCCGCGCGGGCGCGGACGTTCGATGTGGTCAGTCAGCACGCCCTTATCGAGATGGCGCACAACATTGGCACGCTCGGCCGCGATGTGGTCATGGGTGACCATGATGATGGTCTTGTTGAGACGCTCGTTCAGCGACTCCATGAGATCGAGGACCTCGCGCGCCGAGGCGCGATCCAGATCGCCCGTCGGTTCGTCGGCGACGATGATGGTCGGGTCACTGACCAGGGCACGCGCGATGGCGACGCGCTGCTGCTGGCCACCCGATAGCTGTGCGGGATAGTGCTCGGCGCGGTCGGCGAGACCGACCAGATCCAATACCAGATCGACGTGCTCGCGGCGTTCGCGGCGCTTGAGTTGCGTCAACAACAACGGCAGCTCGACGTTTTCGAAAGCCGACAACACCGGCATGAGGTTGTAGAACTGAAAAATGAAACCGACATGATCGGCACGCCAGCGCGCGAGTTCGGCTTCGCCCATGCTGGCGATGGCTAAGCCTTCGATCTCAAGCCGTCCGCTGTCGGGCGTATCGATACCGGCGATGAGATTGAGCAGGGTCGACTTGCCTGAGCCCGAGGGGCCCATGAGAGCGAGGAATTCGCCACGCTCAAGCGTGAGGTTGATGTCCTGCAACACCGGTACTACTTGGTCACCGCGCCGATAAGATTTACGCAGATTGGCGATTTCGACGATGACACTCATGACGGTGAGCGTGAATGCGTGGGGCGCACGCTCACTTGGCGACGGCGCTGGTGTGCACCCGGGCGCCGTCTTGCAAATTGTCGGCGGGATTGAGCACGATTTTGTCGCCGGGCTTCAACACATCGCCCACTTCACGCAGCTCGCCAAGATTGGCACCGGCGGCGAGTGTGACCGCCACCACGTGCTCGCCGTCCAGGCGGAAGACGATCTCTTTACCCTTGCGTCTTGCGATAGCATTTTGCGGCACGGCAGTACGTGCCTGCTGCGCGGCCGGATCCAGCGCCTTCGACAGAAAGGCGACGCGCGCGCTCATGTCCGGCAATACCCGCGGGTCACGATCGACGAAGCGCACCTTGGCCATCAGCGTGGCCTTGGTGCGATCGACCGTCGGCACCACCATGCCGACTTCGCCAAGCATGCGCACATCGGGCAGCGCATCAAGTTGAATTTCGCAAGGCTGGCCGGCGTGCACCGCCGTCAAATTGGATTCGGCGATGTCGGCCTCGACCTCCAGGGTGTTGAGATCGGCCATCGTCACCACCGCGCCCTTGGATGAAGTAGCGGCGGCAAACGGCGCAAGCACGTCGCCGATGTCGGCGCCTTTCTTCAACACCACGCCGTCGAAGGGCGCGCGGATTAATGTGTATTCGACCGCCACGCGCGCCTCGACGGCTGCCGCGCGGGCGGCGTTGAGATGGGCTTCACTGGCACGGATTGAAGCGTCGGCCGCAGTGACGCCGGCGGCGACGCTGGCTTTGACCGCCAGCGCGCGATCGCGACGCCCCAGTGCGGCGTCGTAGACGTCGTCGCTGACGAAGCGCTTTTCCTGCAGTTGCTTGGCGCGCTGCAAGGCGCGCTCGGCCTCGTGCAACTCGGCCGCGATCTCGCCGACCTTGGCCTGGGCTTCGCCACGGCGTGCGCGGGCTTCCTCGATGGCCGCCTGGGCGGCACTCACGTCGGCCTCGGCGCGATCCAGACTCGCGACCACGTCAGCGCTTTCCAGACGGGCTATCACCTGGTTTTTCTTGACCACGCTGCCTTCCACGACTTCCAGCGCTTCGAGTCGACCGGTGGCCTTGGAGGCGATGTCGGCCTTGGTCTGGGGCACGACGTAGCCAGTGGCATTGAACAACGTGACAGCAGCAGAGGGAAAAGCGGCACTGACACTGCCGAGCTCGACTTCTGGCACGCGCATCAAGCCGCCGTTGCGATAGCCGATGAAGGCGGCGACAACAGCCGTCAGCAACGCTATCCAAGGCCAGCGCCTGGCGCTGCGACGAGACGGCGCCACGCTGCGTTTGGCGTCGCGGTCTATGCTCAATTTGGCGAGGTCGTTCATGCCGGCGCGGGCCGCAAATGCGGGTGGTTCTGTCAGGTCGCTAGTATGGTGCTAAGGACGAGACGGTACCACCCAACGCTGGCGCTACGTCGCGCAAGCACCATCAGCGATTGTCACCATCCAGCACATTGCCGAAGATGCCGAGCAGCGAACCTTCCTCGCGGCCCGCACCGCCACGCGGTGCATAAGCGAGTACGCGCCCGGCCAGGCGCGAGATCGGCAAGGATTGCAGCCAGACCTTGCCCGGCCCGCGCAGGGTGGCGAAAAACAGGCCTTCGCCGCCAAAAATTGCCGACTTCAATTTGCCGACATATTGGATATCGAAATCGATGCTGGGCGTAAAGCCGACCACACAACCGGTATCGACGCGCAACACTTCGCCAGGGCCGAGCGTGCGTTCGGCGAGCGTGCCGCCGGCGTGCACGAAGGCCAGGCCGTCGCCGTCCAGTTTCTGCATGATGAAACCTTCGCCGCCGAACAGCGCGGTGCCGAGCTTACGCTGAAAGGCGATGCCGAGACTCACACCACGCGCCGCGCACAGGAAGGCATCCTTCTGACAGATGAAAGTGCCACCTATCTGCTTCAGATCTATAGGCACAATGCGGCCCGGATAAGGCGCAGCAAAGGCCACCCGTCGCTTGAGTTGCGATTCGTTGTGATAGATGGTGGTGAACAACGACTCGCCGGTGACGAGCCGCTTGCCGGCACCGATCAACTTGCCCACCAACCCGCTGGTCTCAGCCGCGCGGGATCCGTCGCCGAACACGGTATCCATCTCGATGCCATCCTGCATCATCATCATGGCGCCGGCTTCGCCGACCGCCGCTTCGCCGGGATCGAGCTCGATTTCGACATACTGCATGTCGTCGCCGAAGATTTCGTAATCGATAACATCCATGGACATGAGCAAGTCTCCGCAGGTGAAAAAAAAGGATGCGCTTATGGTGCGGTGGGCGACGACGACGCACAAGCGCGCACGCTGGTCGTCGATCGCAGCCGTGCTAGGAACCGCTGCGCATCGTCCGGCATACTCGCGCCATTCGACACGGCAACCACCCTGGTGAAACGCTCCACTCTCAAAGCTTTTTTATTTGGCGTGATGCTGCTGGCCTTGGCCATCGCGCTGGGCGCCTTCACAACCTCGCAGTATGTGCACAACCTGAGCCTCGATTATCTCGAGCGCGGTGGGCAGTGGCAGCGCTACCTCGCGATCCTCAACGGCCATGCCGGCAATCCCTGGCAATACCGCATACTCGCGCCCTATCTCATCAAGACAGTGATGCGCTGGAGCCAGCACTTCCCGATCGCGCAACCGGTGGCGACGATCTTCATCGGCTTTCGCGTATTCCAGGACAGCTGTGTGCTGCTGCTCGCTTACGCTTATTACCGGCGACTGGGGCTGGCCATCGGCCCGGCCCTGCTCGGGCTGGGCTGCCTGGCCTGGAGCATGAGTTATTCCCAACACAACAGTGATTTGCAGTTCAGCACCTTCTTCGACGTGATGTTCTACCTGTTGGCCGGCTGGTGTATCGCCGCCAAACGCCTCGCATGGATCGTTCCCTTGACGCTGTTCGCGGCCTTGAACCGCGAGACCAGTGCGCTCATTCCAGTGCTGCTACTCAGCTCATCGATATATGCCATGCAAGCCGGCGCCTGGCGGCGTGTGCTGCCGCTGGTGTCGGCAGCCGTGGCGGTCTATGTGGCGGTATTCCTCGGTCTGCGCGGCCTGTATGACCACCAGGCGTTGTTAGTGCCCGACGGCCACCACATCGGCCTGGATATGATCAAATACAACCTCACGCGCAGCGAGACCTGGTCGGAATTGCTGGTGTGTCTGGGTGTCGTGCCGCTAGCAGCGGCGTTCAGCTATCGCCACTGGCCGATGCAGTTGAAGGTGAGCTTGTGGACCATCGTGCCACTGTGGCTGGCCGTGCATACGGTTGCGGCGGTGTTGGCGGAAGCACGCCTGCTGCTCGTACCCCAAGCCCTGGTATTCATTCCCGGCGCGCTGTGCGGACTGGGAGTGACGACGGCGGCCGACACCGCGCCACCGTCGCAGCCGCGCCGCGCCCGCGATTCACGAACTTAGACCCAGGCGCCGCTCGCCACCAGCGATCGGCAGTAGCGGTGCGAGCGTCGCACCATCGAGAAACTCACGCACAAAAGGGGTGGCGGGCTGCTCGCAGATCGCCTGTGGCGTGCCCTGCTGCTCGATACGCCCGGCGTTCATCACCACCACCTGGTCGGCCACTTCCAGTGCCTCGTCGAGATCATGGGTAACGAACAGACTGGTGAAATGCAGCGAGTCATGCAGTTCGCGCAGCCAACGCCGCAATTCCTTGCGCACCCGTGCATCGAGCGCGCCAAAAGGTTCGTCGAGCAGCAGAACACGCGGCTCGACGGCCAGTGCGCGCGCCAGCGCCACGCGCTGACGCTGACCACCGGACAACTGCGTGGGATAACGCGCACCGAGATTGTCGAGTTGCACGAGGCTCAGCAATTCATCCACGCGCGCCGCGATGGCGGCCTTGGACGGCCTTGTGGCGCGCGCTTGCACGGTCAGGCCAAAGGCGATGTTGTCGCGTACCGTCATGTGCTTGAACAGCGCGTAGTGCTGAAACACGAAGCCGATACGACGGTCGCGCGGATGCACGGCGGTCATATCCTCGCCGTCGAAAAGGATGTGTCCTTGATCGGCACGATCGAGACCGGCGACGATGCGCAGCAAGGTCGTCTTGCCGCAGCCGGAGGGACCCAGCAAAGCCACCAGTCCGCCGGTGGGCACCTCCAGACTGACGTCGTTCAGCGCATTGAAGTCAACGAAATGTTTGCTGACATTTTCAATGGTGACGCTCATGGCGTGGGCTCCTTGATCTTACTGGCGGCGCGTTGCGCGGCATCGGCGCGCGCCTCGACGAGGGTTTTCATAAGCAGCGTGAGCAAAGCCAGCAGCATCAGGATCGACGCGCTGGCAAAGGCCGCCACGAAGTTATATTCGTTGTAGAGGATCTCGACATGCAGCGGCAACGTAGTGGTGAGCCCACGGATATGCCCGCTCACTACCGACACCGCGCCGAACTCACCCATGGCGCGTGCATTGCAAAGAATCACGCCGTAGATCAGCGCCCATTTGATATTGGGCAAGGTCACGCGCCAGAAGGTCTGAAAGCCACTCGCGCCGAGGGTCGCGGCCACTTCTTCCTCGTCGGTGCCCTGCTCCTGCATGAGCGGAATGAGTTCGCGCGCGACGAAGGGAAAGGTCACGAAGATAGTGGCCAGCACGATGCCCGGCACCGCGAAAATTATCTTGAGATGATGATCCGCCAGGGTCGGACCGAACCAGCCATGGGCACCGAAGATCAACACATAGATGAGGCCGGCGATCACGGGTGAAACCGCGAAC
>JANMJF010000557.1:0-1561 GCA_031371245.1 Pseudomonadota bacterium
CTGCTCGACGACGCCGTCGTACTGCACGAAGCGGCGCGCTCAGCCGGTGTCGCCAGTACGCTTGAGATCTGGGACGACATGATTCATGTCTGGCATGCCTTCCATCCGATGTTGCCGGAAGGCAAACGCGCCATTGCCCGCATAGGTGCCTATCTGCGCGAGCACTGGTCCGGCGCTTGAAGGCGGGCCTGACAAAGAGCTGCGGGCCCCAGTCTCACGCCACTGTATTGTTGTTCAATCGATAGACGGAGCATAAAACTATGACCGATAGCACGCCCTACACACCTGCAAAAATCTGGACTTGGAATAAAGACAACGGTGGGCAATTCGCCAATATTAATCGACCGACGGCGGGTGCGACGCAAACCCAGGAATTGCCGATCGGTCGTCATCCGTTGCAGCTCTATTCACTGGCGACACCCAATGGCGTCAAGGTCACGGTGATGCTGGAGGAACTCTTGGCACTGGGCCATCGCGGCGCTGAATACGATGCCTGGCTGATCCCCATCAATAATGGCAGCCAGTTCGGCAGCGGTTTTGTGGCGGCCAATCCCAACTCCAAGATCCCGGCGCTGGTGGACCATAGTGGCTCGCCGCCGGTCAGGGTGTTTGAGTCCGGCGCGATCCTGGTGCACCTGGCCGAGAAGTTCGGCGCCTTCATGCCGACCACCAGTGCAGCCCGCGCCGCCTGCCTGTCGTGGCTGTTCTGGCAGATGGGCAGCGCGCCCTATCTGGGCGGCGGCTTCGGACATTTTTATGCCTACGCGCCGACCAAAATTGAATACGCTATCGATCGTTTTGCCATGGAAGTGAAGCGCCAATTGGATGTGCTCGACCGCCATCTGGCTGAGCATGAATACATGACGGGCCACGATTATTCGATCGCCGACATGGCCATCTGGCCCTGGTATGGCGCGCTCGCCAAGGGCCTGCTTTACGACGCCGGCGAGTTTCTACAGGTTCAAGATTACACGCACGTTCAGCGCTGGACCGATGTCATCGCCGCGCGCCCGGCAGTGCAACGCGGGCGCATGGTCAATCGCAGCTGGGGTGAGCCGGCCAGCCAGTTACACGAACGCCATGAGGCCAGCGACTTCGAGACCCAGACGCAAGACAAATTGGCGCCGGCTTAAAGGTCTGTCGCCGGTCACCGTGATCATGACTGAAGAGGGGAGGAAATGAAGAAGCAGATCCACATGAATGCCTTCACACAATGCTGTATCGGACACCATTCGATCGGCCAGTGGAAACATCCCCTCGACCGGCCCTTGGATGGCTATCGCAGCGTGCACTATTGGGTCGAGCTGGCACGCATTCTGGAAGCGGCATTCTTCGACACCTTGTTCCTCGCCGATGTGCACGGCACTTATAGTGTCTATCGTGGCTCGCGCGAGGCGGCGGTGCGCCACGGTACGCAATTCCCGAGTAACGATCCGAGCCTGGTCATTTCTGCCATGGCCGCCGCCACGCGTTACCTCGGGTTCGCCACCACCTATAGCACCAGCTATTACCCGCCCTATCACACCGCCAAATTATTCTCGACCTTGGACCATCTGACCGA
>JANMJF010000558.1:0-2312 GCA_031371245.1 Pseudomonadota bacterium
CCAACATCCACATACGGCGGCGTCGGACATGATACTTGCCTATCGGCATCGTGATGGACGCAACTTGAAAGGCGTGGCGATGCCCTTGCGCGTCGACGGCCAACGTCCGGCCTTGCGCAGCGTGCCGCCGGCGCTCGGCGAGCACAGCCGCGCGATATTGCGTGAACTCGGGTTTGACGATGCAATGATTGCGCAGTGGCTGGCGCAGGGCATTGTCGTCGATGGGAGTTAGAAACCGCAGTCTTGCAGCGCACCTGCTGCAAAACAATGCTTCAAAAGCAGCTTCTCCACTCCCGGCAGCGGCGACAGCGCTTCGACGATGAAGCGTTCGAGCGCTGCAATGTCGGGGATCGCGACGCGGATCACATAATCGGCGTCGCCGCCTCGCGATTTCCCTTGGTGCACTCCGAATGCGTTTGTACTATGCAGGTGATGGGCGCATAAACAACGAGAACAGACTATCCGCTGACGCTAGGGAGAATAGAACAATGCTAACGCTACAACTTCATGCTCAGAAGAGCACACGAGACCGCATATCCCGATTGACGACAGGTCTCGGTTTGTTCTTGTTCACGCACATGGCACTGGCATTCAGTGTCTTTCCTATCGATGCTGCGCAATCGCTGAAATGGGGAAGTAATGTTAACGGCACCCCAGGCGGCATCGTGACGTGGGGATTTATCCCGTCAGGTACCCAGGGCGACCCAAGCTATTGCGGAGCAGCCTGTGCAGGGCAGAGTTTAAGCTCGATCAACATCGAAAACTTTCCAAACGGTGGATATACCTTAACTGCACTGACCGATCTCAGCAGTCGCATCACCGCAGCGTTCGACAAATGGAGTGCTGTCGCGGATATTCATTTCGTCGGACCGAACGCCGATGGCGGTCTCGCCATCAATAATGCCGGCGCGATTGCACCGCAGATCCGCATTGGTGTGTTCGCGTTCTCAGCGGGCGGCGGGGCTGTCGGCTTTGCGCCGCCGCCGAATGGCGGCACCGGCGCCGGCGACATTATTTTCGACGCGAATTCGTTCTACGCATTTCAGCCTGGCAGTGAAGGGGACCTATTCCCCGCTCCTTCCACCGCGCCCAACGACTTCGACAGCCTGCTGCTGCACGAGATGGGCCATGCGCTGGGTCTTGCGCATCCGAGCCCCAACGATGGCAGTTGTCCAGTAATGCAGGTCGGTGCAGCGTGCAACAGGCACATTAACCGCGAATTGGACGCGGATGATATTGCGGGTGCCCAGTTCCTCTACGGTGGCCCGGTGCCTGTGCCCGTGCCGACTGCCATCTGGATGTTCGGGTCGGCCCTCGCCGCTGTGGGTTTCGCACGTCGCCGCACCGCGTGAGATTGCCACTGCAGCGCCAGGTATTACTGCAAGCACTCAGCGCGCCTCGATGGTGACCAGATAACCGTCCGGCAATTCGCGCTGGCCGACGTGGAAATCGCCATTGATATCGGACACCACCAGCAAGCCATGCAAGAAAGCCAGCCCGGTCGGGTTGGCGAAGCCTGCGGCTACCAATTCCGGCTTGCCGAGCGCGTTGATGCGATAGACACGCCCGTCGTGCTTGACGGTCTGGGTCATGGGCACCGGCGAGTTGAAATCGCCAGCATCGGCGACCAGCAGTTGTCCGGCCGCCGCGCCAAAGCTGGCGGGCGCGAAGAGCATGGCGCAGGGTTGGTCGAGACCGCTCGCGAATACCTCGTCGGCCACGACACCGCTGGCCGACACGCGCAGGATCTTGCCCGCACCGTGTTTAGGCGGACCGGCCGGGTCATGGGTGGCGGGCTGCGCGGTGCCGACCAGCAGGGTCTGGCCGTCGGCGGTAAAAGCAAGACCGGTGGGATAACCCCAGCGCTGCATGTCGATGGTCACGAAAGGCGCGCAGTGACCGTCGGCCGACATCACATACACCGTCTGATTGGTCGCCGCCGTGATAAAGAGCTTGCCGGCGAAGGGGCTACCATCGGGTCCGAAGCGCAGAAAGAAACCACCGGCGCCGGGCTCGCCCTTGGCATTATTGGGCAAGGTGCAGGCATTGTTTACCTCTCCCGAGGCCGGCACTAGACGCTGAATGACATTGGGTACGAGGAAGCCCGCTTCGGCATCGGGCCGCGCAAAGGCGACCGTAAAAATCTGTCCAACGAAGTCGCCGAAGGCGGCGCTGGCGACATCGAGTGCGACTGGCGGCAGCAGCTTGCCCAGCCCGAACAGCACACGGACTTTGCCCGCAGCGTCGACACTGAGGATGCGGCCACCTTTGTCACCGCTTTCCTTACCATCGTCACTGATCCACACCACCTC
>JANMJF010000281.1:0-2043 GCA_031371245.1 Pseudomonadota bacterium
CGAACCCCTGTCGCCGCCGTGAAAGGGCAGTGTCCTAGGCCTCTAGACGAAGGGGACAGATTTGGTGGAGCCAGGCGGGATCGAACCGCCGACCTCTACAATGCCATTGTAGCGCTCTCCCAGCTGAGCTATGGCCCCGCGCGTTCCGTGACAGGTGCTTTGAATCACCTGTCGGAGTCGGTGAGGATAGCTGCAAACACAGTGGCAAACTGCCCGTGTTTTCAAATCTTTACCGAATCCGTCAGAGGCCGCGCAGGGTACCGAGGGGCGGCTGGACTGTCAAGCTGCGTCGGTGCGTGAGGCAATATAAGCGAGCGCGCCGTCGAGCCGCACGATGCATTGTTGACGGCCGACCAGTTGCAGGGTGACATCAATGGCTGGCGAAGCCGCGCAGCCCGTCACTGCTACACGCAGCGGCTGTGCAATCTTGCCGAGCTTGATTTCATGAGCGCTCGCCACGCTTTCGATCAGTGCATGTAGGGCAGACGCCTGCCAGGGTTGCTGGTCGAGCAGCCGATCGCGCAGATCACGCAACGGCCCAGCGACGGCCGGCACCAGGTGTTTCGCCATCGCCTCTTCATCCAGACTGGTCAACTCACCGAAAAAAGGTCGGCTCTTGTCGGCCATCTCCACCAGCGTCTTGGCACGCGTGCGCTGCGCGTCGACCACCGCCGCGAGCTGGGTGGCATCACTGACATCAAGGCCGGCGTGCACGAAATATGGAGTCGCGTGGGCGACCAGTTTCGCCAGCGGCATATGCGCAATGTAGTGCTGATTCACCCACAACAGCTTGTCGAGATCGAAGGCGGCGGCGGACTTGTTGATGTCCTCGATGTCGAAGGCCGCGATCATCTCGGCTTCGCTGAAGATCTCCTGGTCGCCGTGGGACCAGCCGAGACGAGCCAGATAGTTGAGCAGCGCCTGAGGCAAAATGCCGTCCTCTCGATACGCCAGCACGCTGACCGCACCGTGACGCTTGGACAGCTTCTTGCCATCGCTGCCATTGATCATAGGGATATGGGCGTAGACCGGACGCGCCGCACCGATCGCCTCGAGAATGTGGATCTGACGCGGCGTGTTGTTCAAGTGATCATCGCCGCGCAAGACATGGGTGATGCCCATGTCGATGTCGTCTACCACCACGCTGAGGTGATAGGTCGCACTGCCGTCGGAACGCGCGATGATCAAGTCGTCCAGTTCGCTGTTCTGAATGGTGACGGCTCCGCGCACGCGATCGTCGATCACGACTGCCCCTGCCAGCGGAGTACGCAAGCGCACCACCGGTGGCGCACCATTGTCCGGATTGGAATGATCGCGACAATGGCCGTCGTAGCGCGGCTTGTCCTTGGCCGCCATTTGTCGAGCACGCAGTTCGTCAAGACGCTCACGGCTGCAATAACAGTGATAGGCCTTGCCTCGCGCCAGCAGATCGTTCACCACGTCACGATAGCGCTCAAAACGCTGTGACTGGAAGTAAGGGCCCTCGTCGTAGTCCAGACCCAGCCAGGCCATGCCTTCCAGAATCACCTCTACCGCCGCCTGCGTAGAACGCTCGCGGTCGGTGTCCTCCATACGCAACACCATGCGCCCTCCGTGGCGGCGCGCGTAGAGCCAGTTGTAAAGCGCGGTCCGGGCACTACCGATGTGCAGGTCGCCGGTCGGGCTGGGCGGAAAGCGGGTGACAATCGTCATGGAATGGCTGCGTAGTGTGGGAGGAATCGGCGGCATTATAGGGAATCGCGCGGGACGCGGGCCGACCAGCTCGTTGGCCCGGCCAGGCACCGCTCTGACACGAATTCCCCGCAATGCCCGCCTGCTCGCGCAGCGTTTGACCCTCCCGGCCGAGCGCCCTAGAATCCGCGTTCCTCGAATAGGGGCGATTAGCTCAGCGGGAGAGCACTGCCTTCACACGGCAGGGGTCAGTGGTTCGATCCCACTATCGCCCACCTATAGAATCAAATAGTTATGATCCTAGAACCATGTGAATTTGAGTTCCTCGCCTCAGAATTGCCACTCTCGACATCCTGATACCGGCTTTTTTCG
>JANMJF010000388.1:0-2616 GCA_031371245.1 Pseudomonadota bacterium
ATGGTAAAGACACGACGCAGTTCTCCGACCGGATACGCATGCTCGTCCACGCGCAGGTCGAACAAGGCATAGTCTTCGATGTGATGCACCTTCAGCGAAGCCGACTGGCGCCCGCGCTTGTCTCCGCCCGCGGCTTCGCCCGCCTCCATTGCCAACATCAATCGCTCGGCGAGATCGAGGCCCGCGCTGGCGCGAAACACTTTCGCCATTTCTTCGATGGTCAGCGCCAACACCAGCATGTTTCCCTGCACCGCGAAATGCGGTTCGACGATCTGGCCGAACCAGTCCGTGCAATTCTTTCCCGACCACGCCGCGCTGCGGCCCTGCGCGTCGATGACACCGATCTGACGCATCTCGCGCCCCTCGTCGGCGGCCATGACCATCCTCAACGCCTCCGGCCCCGACTTACCCTCCTCCATCAGCCGCAGCGCGTCGATGGCGAGGTAGGGATTGACCCAGGATTGCGTCGATACCGCGCCGACGCCGGTCTTTGCATAGGGGCACATGGAGCCGACCGCCGGAACAGCCGTGGCGACGGCGACGCCGAGCATGCCGGTACGGGGACAGTGGGCGACGATGGAGTAAGTCATATAAGAGCAGTGAACGGGGATCAGTGATCGGTGAACGGAAATCTCATACGCTCAATTGGTCAGTTATCCGCCGCTCCACATCCGCCCCGCCGATGTCGCCGCGATCGACGATCTCGCCCAACTTCAGCACGGCGTAGCGGTCGGCGACGGACAAGGCGAACTTCACGTTTTGTTCGATGATCAGGATCGATACTTTCGATTCGTCGCGCTCGGCGCGCAGCACGCCGGCGAGGCGTTCGATTACGGACGGCTGCAGGCCTTCGCTGATCTCGTCGATCAACATGAGCTTCGGACGCGACATCAGGGCACGCGCCACCAGCAGCATTTTCTGTTCGCCACCGGAGAGCGTGCCGGCACGCTGCTTGAGCCGTGTCGGCAGCACCGGGAAAAACTGGCCGATGCGTGTCACGCCTGCGTCGAAAGCCGTGTCGTCGCGCATGCCGAGGCGCAGGTTGTCTTCCACGGTCAGGTCCTGGAACAAGGCCTGCTCCTGCGGTGTGTACGCAATTTCCCGGCGCGCTACCTTGTGCGGTGGCAGGCCGGTGATGTCGGTGCCGAACAGGCCGACGCTGCCGGCGTGCAGCGGCAAGAAGCCCATCACGCTTTTAAGCAAGGTACTCTTGCCCATGCCGTTCTTGCCGAGCAATGCAAAGATCTCCCCGGGCCGGACATCGAAACTCACGTCGCGCAGGACCGGCGCTTCGCCGTAGCCGCTGCGCACGCCTTTCACATCCAGCGCAGCCACGCTCATGCACCCGCCCCCGTTATGGCATGGCCACCGCCGGAATAGATGGTACGCACCAGTTCCGATTCCACGACTTCCGCCACTGTGCCGTCCAGCAGAATTCTGCCCTGATGCAGCACGATCACGCGCGAGCTGATCTCTCGCACAAAATCGAGGTCGTGCTCGACCAGCAGGATGCAGAGCTGGTGATCGCGCGCGAGGTCGGTGAGAATGCCGCCGATCAGAGTGCGCTCCGGCTTGGTCAGGCCGGCCGTCGGCTCATCGAGCAGCAACACACTGGGCTCGAGGGCGAGCACCATTGCCAGTTCCAGCGCCTGCTTCATGCCATGGGAAAGATAACGTGCCTCGGTGGCGAGTTGTTTGTCGAGACCGGTGGCCCGAATGACTTGCATCGATGCATGCGGCAATGACAGCCCTTCTTCTCGCTTCCATAGCGATGGCGGGGCAAGGCGCGTGCGTGCGATGCGCAGCGCTTCGGCGACCGTAAGCGTCTCGAATACGTTGGCGGTCTGGAATTTGCGGCCCACGCCGAAAGCAACGCAGGCGTAAGGCGGCAGCTTGAGGATGTCGTGGTCGTTGAGAAGAACGGTGCCACCGGAACGCTCGTTGCCGTCGGCGATGCAGCGCATCAGCGTCGTCTTGCCCGCGCCGTTCGGACCGACCAGGCTCAACAGTTCGCTGCGCCGCGCCTCGAAGTCGATGCCTTCCAGCACCTTCAGGCTGCCGAACTGTTTGCGCACTTCGCGCACCGCCAGCGCACATCCGCCCGCACCTTCCAGGCCGGCATAGGGTTGTTCGACCGCCGCATCGAGCCGGGGCGCAAAAGCTGCCGTTTCCTTTTTTTTGCGGCCGAACAGGCGTCTTACCGCACCCTTGATCGGCGGCATCAAGCCCTGCGGCAACGCGACGATGACGACGACGAAAGCGAAACCGATGACCAGCTTCCAGACGAACGGCAGGTTTCCGCTCAGGTAAGACGTGCTGACGTCGAGCACCAGCGTGCCGATCACCGGACCAATCAAGGTGCCGCGCCCGCCGAGCGCAACCCAGATCAGCAACTCGGTACCGAACACGAAGCCGGCGTATTCCGGCGCGACCACCATTTGCACGCCGGCAAACAGGTAGCCGGCGATCGCGGCAATCGCGGCAATCGCCGCGCAGACCACCAGCAGCAGGATTTTCACGCGCGACACGTTGATGCCGACGTACTCGCAGCGCTGTTCGTTCTCGCGGATGGCCACCAGGATGCGGCCGGCGTCGCTGCGCACGAACAGCCAGGCG
>JANMJF010000389.1:0-3171 GCA_031371245.1 Pseudomonadota bacterium
GTTGCAATCGAGCGAAAGCGTATTTTCAATGATCGGGCCTTGACGAATGGGCGTTCAAAAGGTCATTGTTGCGACGCAAAACGCGCCCTGACAGATGCTAACCCACCCGCTTTCATGACAGATCAATTGCATTTCTCGCGACGGCACGCGCTGCGCTTGCTGCTGGCCAGTGGGCTGGCGGTAGTCTGCAGCGATCGCGAGCGGCCGTGGGCCGAACCGGCGACCCGCGCTGGACATCCCTTTTCCGTCGAACGACTGCGTGAACGGGCGCGGATCCTGTCCGCCCATGAATTCCGCGCGCCAGACACCACGCTGCCGGCGGTGCTGGCCGACATGTCGGTCGAACAATATCGCCAGATCCGTTTCATTCCCGAGCAGGCGCTGTGGGCCGATCAGAAGAAGTTCACCGCGCAATTTTTTCACCTCGGTTCTTACTACAACCATCCGGTAAGGGTATTCGCGGTAGTCGATGGTGACGCCAGCGAAATCCAGTACTCGCCGGCACTGTTTGACTATGGCGATACCGACCTCGGCCCCAAGCCGCTGCCGGAAACCCTGGGCTACGCCGGCGTGCGTATTCATACCGCGCTCAATGGCCCCGACTATCTGGACGAATTGATCTCATTTCTCGGCGCCAGTTATTTCCGCGCACTGGGCCGTGGCATGCGCTATGGCATGTCGGCGCGCGGTATCGCAGTGGGCACCGCCACCAATGACAACGAAGAGTTTCCAGTGTTCCGCGAGTTCTATCTGGAACGCCCGGTCGACAGTCACAGTATCGTGGTGCACGCACTGCTCGATGGGCCGAGTCTGACCGGCGCCTATACCTTTACCATTCGGCCCGGTGTCGACACCATCATCGACGTTAACATGACGCTCTTTACCCGCACCACGCTCACTACGGTCGGTCTGGCGCCGCTCACCAGTATGTTTTTCTTCGCTGCCAATGACCGCGTGGGGGTCGACGATTTTAGACCGGCCGTGCACGATTCCGATGGCCTCATGGTACTCACGGGCGCTAACGAGTGGTTGTGGCGACCGGTCGTCAACCCCGCGCGATTGCGCATTTCGAGCTTCGTCGATCACAACCCCAAGGGCTTCGGCCTCATGCAGCGCGATCGCGAGTTCACCAACTACCAGGATCTCGAAGCCCATTACGAGCGCCGTCCCAGCGTGTGGGTGGAACCGGTCGGCGACTGGGGTCCTGGTGCGGTGATGCTGATCGAGATCCCGACCGATCGCGAGAGCAATGACAACATCGTTGCCTTCTGGCGGCCTGAAGAACCGCTGCTGGCAAAGCGCGAATGGCAGTTTACCTACCGACTGCACTGGTGCGCCGATGCGCCGGCCGGCGTCGAGCCACGCCCCGCGCAAGTCACCGCGACACGCATTGGCCGCAGCGCGACCGACAGCGGCGGCACCCATATCGTGCTCGACTTCCTTGGTGGCACGCTGCCGACCCATGCCGACGTCGCGATCGACGCCATCGTGTCGGCCTCACGCGGTGCGGTGTTGAACGTGCTCACGCTCTACAACGACGTGACCGGCGGTTGGCGGGTCTCGTTTGACCTCTCCGTGACCGACGAAGAACCCGCCGAGCTGCGCTGCTTCCTCAAGGTCGGCGACAGCGCTATCAGTGAAACCTGGAGTTATCAGTGGTCCTCCTGAGCGTGCTAGCCGTGACCTGCCACGGTGGATGAAACTCTAGAAACAACCGCCAGCACCTCCCATGTCGAACGCGTCGTGGCACGCTATCTGGCGGGCCTGGCCTATAGCCCCGAGGACGCCACCGCCAAGGCTCTGAGCTTGCTTGGCGAAATTCCCGCCGACAGCGGTCCGACCCAAACCCTGAAACTGATCGACGATCGCATCCGTCACTGGTTGGCGGGACTGGTCGCGCGCTCCGGCATAGCGGTGCATCCCTACTCCGCCGCGCCGCGCGTCGCGCTGCTGACTGTGGAAATCGGCCGGCTGTGGCCCGATCAATTGCTCACTGTCCATCCTTCGCGCGCCTTTGAGGCCGCCTTCACCCAGGCCCTGCCGCTGTCGCTGCCGCCGCCCGCGCCGCTCGCCATGCCGCCGCAATCACTCACACAATGGCAGGCGGCCGATGCGCAGCTCGCGCCCGCCAACACCCTAGCCGAGCCGCGCTGGCGGCGACGTCTGCTGCTGGCGATCGTGACGCTGGGCACCACCGGGCTCGGCTGTTACGAACTCGGGCGCGTGTTCACGCCGGGCGGTATCTCGGTCATCGAAATCGTGTTGATGGTCTTGTTCACCGCCAACTTCGTCTGGATTGCGCTGTCGTTCTGGACGGGGCTCGCCGGCTTGTTCGCACTGTGGCGCGGCGCGCCTGCGCTGACCACTGGCCTGCTACCGCCCGCCACACAACTCACGACCCGCACCGCCATCATCATGCCGGTCTATCACGAATCGCCGCAGCGCGTGTTTGGCGCACTGGAATGCATCTATCGCGAAATCGAGGCCAGCGGCGAAATCCATACCTTCGATTTTTTTGTGCTGTCCGACAGTACGGATACCAATGCCTGGATAGCCGAGGAACAGGCCTGGGATCTCAGTCGTCGCAGGCTCGGCGCCAATGGTCGCTTCTTCTATCGCCGCCGCTATGAGAACACCGCACGCAAGGCCGGCAATCTCGCCGAGTTCTGCCGCCGTTGGGGCGGGCACTACCAACAGATGCTGGTGTTCGATGCCGACAGCGTGATGTGCGGCAGCACGGCGGTACGCCTGGCGCGCCTCATGCAGTCCAACCCCCACGCCGGCATCATCCAGACCATCCCGCGCCTGGTGAATCGCAATACCTTGTTTGCCCGTTCCCATCAGTTTGCCGGTTCCTGTTATGGACCGGTGCTCGCCGCTGGACTGGCGTGGTGGTATCTGGGTGACGGCAACTACTGGGGCCACAACGCCATCATCCGCCTCAGCGCTTTTGCCGGTCATGCCGGTCTGCCGACCTTGCCTGGCGGGCCGCCTTTTGGTGGTCTGGTCTTAAGCCACGATTTCGTCGAAGCGGCACTCATGCGGCGCGCCGGCTGGCGGGTCTATCTGCTGCCTGATGACGACGGCAGCTTCGAGGAAGCGCCGCCTTCGCTAATCGATCATGCCATGCGCGATCGACGCTGGTGTCAGGGCAATCTGCAGCACCTCAAG
>JANMJF010000400.1:0-7829 GCA_031371245.1 Pseudomonadota bacterium
GTCGCGAACTTCGCCCTTGAGGACGCCACCCTGCACGGCCGCGCCGACTGCGACCACTTCGTCAGCCTCCGCCACCACCACCGCCACCGCCGCCTCCCCCGCCGCCGCCAACCAAGCTCGAAAGCGGCGATGGCTTCTCGGTCGCGGTGAGCTATTACAGTGGCAATTCTGAGGGCCCTGTAAATGAGTTGGCTGGTGACAACCGTGCGACTTTCTCCGATGGCGCGCTGACTGGCTTCTCAAACAGCAGTACTGAAGGCGTAACGGCGGGCGATCACGGTGCGCTGGCCTTGGTCGAGGCCGGCTCTGACCAATTCATCGGCTGGGGTCGATGGTCGAACACCTCCGGCAGCAGCGAAGCATTTACCCTCAACCGGATTGGCGGTGGCAATAGCAACGAGACGTTTTCCGACCAGAACCGGAGTCTGCATTACGTCACTGGCAAACCCACCGATCTGCCGGCCCTCGCTCAGCTCGGCGAGACCGAAGCGCGTTATTCGATTTTATCCTCCACCACGCCCACCACGCGCACTGGCGCCACTGGGCAATTGACCGACGCCACACTGCTGCTCAACATCACTAACGCACGAGTCAGCGGCTCGGCTTCTGTCACGGCGAATTCGGACGACTACGACCTTGCGTTCGCTGGTGTGACAGTCGGTCGAACCGGCTTTTCAAGCAGCGCATCCGTCGGTTCTGGCACTGGCGGATGCAGCAGCTTCAGCTGCAGCGGTTTCGTTTCCGGCCTGATCGCCGGACCGGCAGCCCAACGCGCGGGTTTCGTGTACCACGTGCAAGGCAACGACGACATCTTTGGCGCAGTGAGCTTCATCAAGGATCCGAACGGGCCGCTGCCGCCGGCGGATTAACCATGAGAGCCCGGCAGCCGGCCAGGCTTCGCGCGGCATTTGGCTAGCACGGACGTCCGCAGTCAGGCGGCAGCGGCGTTTGGTGCCGGTCGTGCCGCTGAGGCACTGGCGCTGCTGGAAAACCATTGCCACAGCGGTGGCGAGCCTGCCGATTGGCTCGCGCTCGGCCGCCTCAAGCAGCATCTCGGTGATTTACCCGGCGCGCGTGCCGCGCTGGAAATCGCTGCGCAAAGCCCCGACCCCCTCTTTGCGGCCCATCGTGCACTGGCCCATGTGCTGGCCGACGGTGGTGAAGCCGATGCCGCTTGTGCGCTGCTCAAACGCTGCATCGCCGGCACGTCGACAGCACACCCACTGTGGACCGACCTCGGCATTGCCCAGGAACGCGCTGCTCAGCCAACAGCTGCCCTCGCGAGCTATAGCCACGCACTCGACATCACGCCCCAGGATCCCCGTGCGCGCCTCAATCGTGCTGCCTTGTTACGCGCCCAAACGCAGCACGAGGCGGCACTCGTCGATTACGACCTCCTGCTTGAGCACTCGCCCGAGCAATCCTCGTGGTGGTACGAGCGTGGCGAGTGCCTGCGCCAATGTCAGCGCTATGACGAAGCGGTCGCGAGTTGCGAGCGCGCGCTCGCACTCGATCCACACGCGGTGCCTGCCGTCATGTGCAAGGCCGTCGCGCTGGCCGCGATGGGCGCTATTGAAGCCGCACAGCAAAGTTTCGATCAGGCGTTTGCCTGCGACCGCGAGCGTGCCGCCCACTATGGCCATGAAGAAACCCCGCTGCATGAGGTGCCGGACGCGCGCTCGGTGTATTTCGCGGCGGCGTTTGCGCGCCTGAACGAGGCCGACTGGCGCGGTTACGGCGAACTGGTGGCCGCAGCACTCGGCTTCTTCGCCACGCCGGCACAGGCGCCGTACGATTTGTCAGGGGCATTCCCCTTACTTTATCTACCGCTGCCCAATGCCGTGCGAAGTGCCGGACACATTGCCATTTCAAGGGCACTGGAACGGGACTGCCTGCCACCCCTGCTCAGACGCCC
Organism: Pseudomonadota bacterium; assembly: GCA_031371245.1. GTDB lineage: Bacteria > Pseudomonadota > Gammaproteobacteria > JADJYF01. Next base: position 1,916 of record JANMJF010000400.1, read on the forward strand.
GGTCGACAGTCGGCGTCTGCGCGTCGGCTACCTGTCCTGCAAGTTCAAGGACCATCCCGGCATGGTCCTGACCGGCGGTCTGTTCCGCGCCCATGATCGCAACCGCTTCGAGGTGTTCGGCTATGCACTCAATCGCGATGACCAAAGCCGCTTACGCCGTAACGTAGGCGCGGAATTCGATCACTTCGTCGACCTTTCCACGCTCGACGACGACAGCGCCGCGCGCCGCATTCGCGACGATGGCATCGATATCCTGGTCGATCTGAACGGCTACAGCGACGAGGCACGACCACGCATCCTCACGCGGCGCGCCGCGCCGCTGCAATTCACCTACCTTGGCCACAGCCATAGCCTGTTCGCGCCCTGGATCGATTACCGCATCACTGACCGAGTGTCGGAGCCGGAAGACTGGGGGCAGCCCTTGCGCGAAGCGCGGGCCTTCATGCCCGCGAGCTTTTATCCCTATGACATCGCACGCAACACGCCTGGCATTGCGCCATCACGTGCCGCGCTCGGTCTACCGGAATCCGCTTTTGTGTTGTGCGGCTTCACACGCCCCGAGAAAATCGAGCCGCGATTGTTCGAGCGCTGGATGGGTTTACTGCACGCGATGCCCGGCGCGGTGCTGTGGCTGGGGCCGGCATCGACGGCAGCGTGCGCGGCCTTGCGGTCGAGCGCGGTGAGACGGGGCATCGCCGCCGAACGCCTGGTCTTCGTCGAGCGCGTCGATCACGCCAGCCATCTCGCGCGTCATCGCGCCGCTGATTTATTTCTCGACACCTGGACCTTCAATGCTCATACCACCGGCCTCGATGCCCTGCAGGCTGGACTGCCGATGGTGAGCTTGAAGGGCATGTCCTGGAGTTCGCGCTACGGTGCGTCGCTGTTGACCGCTGTCGGCCTGGAGGAGTTGATCACCACTAGCCCTGAAGCGTATTGCGAACTGGTGATCGCACTCGCCCACGATCGCCCACGGTTACAAGCGCTGCGCACGCGCCTGGATCAGCGCATGCACTACGCCAATCCGTTTGCGCCAGCGCGCATGGCGCGACATCTCGGTGCAGTCTACAGCCACGCCTGGGAGCGCTATCTTGGTGGCGAAGCAGCCACCGATTTCGACATCAATTGAGCCTCTCGCGGCAACGGCCGCGCAGTATTACGCCGACCACTATGACCGTCAGCAACACCTGTAGCGGGCGGTCGCCGTAACGCACGTAAGGCGTGCTGCCGCCACGCGCAGAAAATTGACTGGTGAGTGCGGCTGGTTCGAATTGCGGCGCACGGGCCACCACCTGACCACGTTCGTCGATGACGGCGGTGATGCCGGTATTAGTCGCACGCAGTAGATAGCGGCCGGTTTCGAGCGCCCGCATGCGCGCTATTTGCAGATGTTGATGGGGCGCGATGGTATCGCCGAACCACGCATCGTTGCTGACATTGACCAGGAACGCCGCTGCCGGCAGTGCGCGCAGCACCTCGCGCGCGAACACGTCCTCATAGCAGATCGAGACACCAACGACGTGCCCCGCCGCGCGCAAGCTCGGCTGCTTGATGTCCCCGGCGCTGAAATCTGACATGGGAATACTGAGCAGGCTCAACAGGTTTTCAAGCAGCGCCTTGAACGGAAAGAATTCACCGAAAGGCACCAGGTGGCGCTTGTCATAGCGACCCACCTCGGCACCCAGCGCGACAACACTGTTGTAATAACGGCCACCACTCCAGGCCTGGCCGGTCGGCATGCCGAGCAGCAAGGTGGTATGGGCAGCACGGGCAGTATCGTTAAGGCTCGCGATCATCTCCGGCACTTCGTCGGCAAAGGCCGGAATAGCCGTTTCTGGCCACACCACTACGTCCGCGTTCCAATGGGCCGCGGATAGTTTGCTGTAGAGCGTGAAGGCCTGTGCGCGCTGTGCTAGCTCCCATTTTAATTGCTGCGGGATAGCGCCCTGGATGAGGGCCGCATGTAAACCCGCTTCCAGTTCGTAGGAGGTGGCAACCCCGCGCAGAAGCTGAGCACCACCAAGTAGTGTCGCCAAGGCGAGGAGCAAGACGCCACGCACGCGCCACGATGTGTTGATCGTTTGCGCCAGCATAGCGGCCGCGAGCAGCACCGCCAGCGTGCAACCTGATTCACCTAACCACGGCGCGATCCCGGCGAGCGGCGCGTCGATCTGGCTATAACCTGGCGACAGCCACGGGAAGCCACTGAACAGCCAGCCACGCAACCACTCACAAGCCAGCCACAGGGCCGGCCCGAGCAACAGTTGGCGGCTGGCCTCGCTGGGTGCGGGCAAAGCCCGCGTGAGGGCGGCAAAAAGCGCGGGATATAGCGCCAGGAAGGCGACCAAAACGGCCGTGGCAGTGACCGAGAAGGCGTAATAGGGCAGGCCGAATTGATGCACGCTGACCTGGATCCACCACACTCCATGGCCGAACATGCCGACCCCGAAACACCAGCCGAGCCGTGCGGCCTGGCGAGTCTCACGACCGCGCAACAAGGCCAACAAGACCGCCGGCGCGAGGCCGGCCAACGGCCACCAGCCATAGGGCGCAAAAGCGCAGGGCAGGATCAGGCCCGCGAGCAGCGCAGCCAGCAGATGTCGTCCCATGCCGCCGGCCACCGCCCGCGTACTGCTGCCGCTAGGGCGCACGCGGGTCACGCGCCGATCGGTCACCCACGGTGACCATCAACCGTCGCCGTCGCTCGCCAAGGGCAACCGTTGATCACCGCGGATCACGCGCAACAGCCGAATGCGACGCCGATCGGCGCGCAGCACTTTGAACTCAAAACCCTGATAGCGCAGCTCTTCGCCACGCCGAGGCAGATGACCGAGCTCGTGGATGACCAGGCCACCGACCGTGTCGTAATCGTCGGTTTCGAATGCCACGCTGAAGTGCTCATTGAATTCTTCGATCAGGGTGCGCGCCTTGACGGTATAGCGTTCGTCGCGATGACGACGGATATTGTCTTCTTCGGCGAGGTCGTGCTCGTCGTCGATTTCACCGACGATCTGTTCGATGACGTCTTCGATGGTGACCAGTCCGGAAATACCGCCGTATTCGTCGACCACTACCGCGAGGTGATTACGGCGTTCGCGAAATTCCCGCAACAGAATATTGAGCCGTTTGCTCTCCGGCACGAAGGCCACCGGCCGCATGATATCGCGAATGTCGAAACCGAGTCCCGGTGCGGCCAGCAAGGGCAGCAGATCCTTCGCGAGCAGAATGCCCAACACATTCTCGTGCTTGTCGTCGAAGACCGGAAAGCGCGAATGACCCGATTCGATCACCTCGCGCAGAAATTCCTGCGGAATGGCGTGTTCGTCGATGAACACGATCTCGGAACGCGGCACCATGATATCGCGCACCTGGATCTCGGAAACCAGCAACGCGCCTTCCATCATCGCCACCGTATCGGGGTCGATGATGTGCATTTCCTCGGCATCGCGGATGGTATCGATCAGGCGCTGGCGGCCGTTAGGGTCGGGTCGAAAGCGGCGCAACCAGTCCTGCCACAAGAGCTGGAGGGTAGCGCGCAACCTAGAGTGACTGTCGTTCATTGCTGCCTGATCAAGCGCGATAGGGATCGGCAAAGCCCAAGCTCGCCAGGATCGCGCGTTCGTATTCTTCCATGGCTGCGGCTGACTGCTGGTCTTGGTGGTCGAAGCCGAGCAGGTGCAGTACGCCGTGCACGGTCAGATGGGTCCAATGGGCGGCAGCGGACTTGCCTTGGGCGGCGGCCTCGGTCGTCACCAGCGGTGCGCACAGCACGATATCGCCGAGCAGATCGGGGGCGATATCGGCCAGCCCCTCGGCTGCAAATGACAATACATTGGTCGCGTAATCGCGGTCACGCCACCGCCGGTTGAGTTCGCGGCCTTCGGCCTCGTCGACGATGCGGATAGTCAGCTCGGCGTGACTGCGCCAGGGTTGCAGCGTGCGCGCCACGCACGCCGTGAAGAACACGCGCTCGGGCAAACCGCTGGCGGCGCTCGCCACCTGCAGCGCTAGTTCGAGCTCGACGCTGCCACCCTCAGTCACGATCGCCGGACGGGCTTGCGCCATCAGGAGCGGCGCTCGTCTTCGCCCGCGATCTCGGCATCGGCTTCGTGGATCGCATAGGCGTCGAGGATGCGGGCGACGAGGGTATGGCGCACGACGTCCTTGGAGCGGAAGAAGGTGAAGCTGATACCCTCGACCCCCGCCAGAACTTCGGTAACGTGCTTCAAACCCGAAGTGCGGCCGCGCGGCAGATCGATCTGGGTGACGTCGCCAGTCACCACCACCTTGGAGCCGAAACCAATACGCGTCAGAAACATCTTCATCTGCTCGATGGTGGTGTTCTGCGCCTCGTCGAGAATGATAAACGACTCGTTCAAGGTGCGGCCGCGCATGAAGGCCAGCGGCGCCACTTCGATGATATTGCGCTCGATGAGTTTGGCCACGCGCTCGAAGCCGAGCATTTCGTAGAGCGCATCGTAGAGCGGGCGCAGATAGGGATCGATCTTCTGCGCCATATCGCCGGGCAGGAAGCCCAACCTTTCACCGGCTTCCACCGCTGGTCGCACCAGACAGATGCGTCGCACTGAATCCGAATCGAGCGCCGCCACGGCGGCAGCTACCGCCAGATAAGTTTTACCGGTACCGGCCGGGCCGATACCGAAGCTGATATCGAATTCGCGGATGGCGTCGAGATAACGACGCTGGTTGATGCCACGTGCCTTGATCATGGTGCGGCGCGTACGGATTGCGCTGACGCCGTCGTCGAAATCCTCGTCGCCACTCATGTCGGCATTGCGCAATTCGAGATGGACATCGGCGCCCGCAATCGCACGCGCGCCGGTCAGCGCGTAGAGCTCGCGGATCACGCGCTCGGTGACCACCACCAAATCGTTGTCGCCGACCAGTTTGAACTGATTGCCGCGGTTGCCGATCTCGACCCCCGTGCGGCGTTCGAGCAAGCGCAGGTTTTCGTCGAACTGGCCACACAGGTTGGCCAGCCGCTCGTTGTCGGCGGGTTCCAGCGCGAGTTCGATACAAACGGTACTCATGCCCTCACCTCAAGCGCAGCGCCGAGCCATGCGCCGCGCAGGGAGTTGGGTAGTGCGGCGGTAATACGCACCTCGGTGAAGTCACCGATCAGGCGCTGGGGACCGGCAAAATTCACGACCCGGTTGTGGGCCGTGCGTCCCGCCAGTTCGCGTGCATCCTTGCGCGCCTGACCAGTGACCAGCACGCGCTGGGTGGTACCGACCATGGCAGCGTTGTACTGATCAGAAAATTCGGTGATACGCCGCTGCAAAATCGCCAGCCGATGCAGCTTTTGTTCTTGACTGACATCGTCCGCTAGCGCAGCGGCCGGCGTACCGGGCCGTGCGCTATAGATGAAACTGAAAGACTGGTCGAAGCGGATGTCTTCTATAAAGGCCATAGTGCGAGCAAAATCCTCGTCGGTTTCGCCGGGAAAACCGACGATGAAATCAGTGGACACCAGCAGATCTGGGCGCGCTTCACGCAAGCGCCGGATGATGGACTTGTATTCGAGCGTGGTGTGACCGCGTTTCATAAGTGCAAGGATCCGATCTGCTCCACTTTGCACCGGCAGATGCAGGTGGCTGACCAACGCTGGCACCTGGACATAGGTTTCAATCAGACGCGGCGTGAACTCAAGCGGGTGGGAAGTGGTGAAACGGATGCGCTCGATACCGTCGACGGCGGCCACATAGCGGATGAGTGCCGCCAGATCGACCACCTGGCCATCGTGGGTCGCGCCACGATAGGCATTGACGTTCTGACCAAGCAGCACCACCTCGCGTGCGCCAGCGGTGGCCAGTTCAACGACTTCGGTGATGACATCGTCAAATGGCCGACTGAATTCCTCGCCGCGCGTATAGGGCACGATGCAGAAGCTGCA
>JANMJF010000431.1:0-1671 GCA_031371245.1 Pseudomonadota bacterium
GATATCGCTCACCGCCTGCAGGGCGCCGAAATTCTTGCTCAAACCTTTGACTTCAATCAAGGTTTCCATGCCATAGGCCTCTATTTTGTACGGGCGGCAGGGCGCTCACGTACCGTCACGACGCAGCCCTTCGGCAGGCGGTTCGTTGGGGGTGGGTCCCTGGCAGTATGCGGGGTGCCTGCGACTGCGTAAGCGCGCCCTCGTCGCGATCATCTGCGCCCCTGTGGTGGGCGCGAGAGTGTTCCACATGGTCCTCAAATGCGTCAACCGAAAGCCAGACCGGTGCGCAGCGTCGAAGTTTCATCGCGCGTACTCACCGCTTAACGCTCGCCGGTGCCCGTGCGCTTCAAATGCGGCGGGCGCAGCAGTATTCTCTGCGCCCACTCATTCGCTCTCGCGAGCCCGCCGCCCATGGAATATCCCGAGCCTTACGACGCAATCGTGGTCGGCGGCGGTCACGCCGGTACCGAAGCGGCCCTGGCCGCTGCACGCATGGGGGCACGCACGCTGTTGCTCACGCAAAACATCGAAACCCTCGGTCAGATGTCCTGCAATCCGGCCATCGGTGGCATCGGCAAGGGTCATCTGGTCAAGGAAATCGACGCCATGGGCGGCTTCATGGCCCACGGTGCGGACGTGTGCGGCATTCATTTCCGCATCCTCAATGCCAGCAAGGGACCGGCGGTGCGTGCCACCCGCGCCCAGATCGACCGCGCGCTGTATCGGGTCAGCGCGCGTGCCGCGCTGGAGAACCAGCCCAATCTCACGCTCTTTCAGCAGGCGGTCGACGATCTCCTGATCGAAGGCGAGCGGGTGAGCGGCGTTGTCACGCAGATGGGCTTGAGTTTTCGCGCGCCGGTGGTGGTGCTGACGGTCGGTACCTTTCTAGCTGGCCTGGTGCACATCGGCGACGCCAACTACAACGCCGGTCGTGCCGGTGACCCGCCGGCCATGCGCCTGGCGGCGCGCTTGCGCGAATTGCCACTGCGGGTCGGACGTCTGAAGACCGGCACACCGCCGCGCATCGATGGGCGCAGCATCGATTTCAGTGTCCTCGATACCCAGCCGGGCGATGATCCCTGCCCGGTGTTTTCCTACATGGGGCGCTCACACGAGCATCCGCGCCAAGTGCCCTGCCACATTACCTACACCAGCGCAGGTACTCACGAAATCATTCGCGCTGGACTGTCGCGCTCGCCGCTGTTCAACGGCGCCATCGAAGGTGTGGGGCCGCGTTACTGCCCGTCCATCGAGGACAAGGTAGTGCGCTTCGCGGACAAGGATTCACACCAGATTTTCGTCGAGCCGGAAGGCCTGAGCAGCAACGAGGTCTATCCGAACGGACTGTCGACCAGTCTGCCGTTTGATATCCAGCTCGATTTCATCCGTTCCATCAAGGGTTTCGAGCGCGCGGTCATCACGCGTCCCGGCTATGCCATCGAATATGATTTTTTCGACCCGCGCGACATCACGCCCTGGCTCGAAACCAAAGAGATAGCCGGGCTGTTCTTTGCCGGTCAGATCAATGGTACGACCGGCTACGAGGAGGCTGCTGCGCAAGGCCTGCTGGCCGGCATCAATGCCGCGCGCCGGGCGCGCGAGCTCGAGCCCTGGTATCCGCGGCGCGATGAGGCCTATCTCGGCGTGATGGTCGATGACCTCGTCACGCGC
>JANMJF010000451.1:0-5842 GCA_031371245.1 Pseudomonadota bacterium
TTCGCCTATGACTGGAGTCGCGAGCTCGCGACCTGCAATCCAGATTATTACCGCTGGGAACAGTGGTTCTTCACGCAGCTCTACGAAAAAGGCCTGGTCTATCGCGCCACGGCCGTCGTGAACTGGGACCCGGTCGATCAGACCGTGCTCGCCAATGAGCAGGTCATCGAGGGCTGTGGCTGGCGGTCTGGCGCGCCGGTCGAACGCCGCGAGATCCCGCAATGGTTTTTGCGCATCACGGCCTACGCCGATGAGTTGCTCGAAGAACTCGATCGCATGGACGAGTGGCCCGAAGCGGTCAAAACCATGCAGCGCAACTGGATCGGGCGTTCCCAGGGGCTACAGATCCGCTTCGCGCTGTCCGATGGCAGTGGTCAGCTGGAAGTGTTCACGACCCGCCCCGATACCCTGCTGGGCGCGACTTATATGGCCGTCGCCCCCGAGCATCCACTCGCTGTGGCGGCTGCGGCACGGGATCCGGCAGTCGCCGAGCTGCTCGAAGCCTGCAAGCGCCAGTCGACCTCCGAAGCCATCATGGAGACTATGGAAAAACGCGGCCTGTCGCTCGGGATCACGGTCGACCACCCGCTGAGCGGCGCGCCGCTGCCGGTGTGGGTCGCGAATTTCGTGCTGATCAGCTACGGCACGGGCGCGGTGATGTCGGTGCCGGCCCACGACCAGCGCGATTATGAATTCGCCCAGCGCCACGCACTGCCCATCCGCCAGGTAGTGCGTCCCGCCGATGGCAGCGTCATCGATGTTGAGCGCGAGGCTTATACCGAACACGGCATCCTCATAAACAGCGGTGAGTTCGATGGTCTGGATTTCGAGCTGGCCTTCGACGCCATCGCCCAGCGCCTCGAAGCCCAGGGCCGCGCCACACGCCGCACCCAGTACCGCCTGCGTGACTGGCTGGTCTCGCGCCAGCGTTATTGGGGCTGCCCGATCCCGGTGCTCTACGACGAGAACGGCACGGTGGTGCCGGAATCAGCCGAGCGCCTGCCGGTGGTGTTGCCGGAAGAGATCAACTGGGCGGGGGTGAACTCACCGCTGCGGTCTATGCCGGCGTTCCTGCAAGCAACGCTGCCCGACGGTCGGCCGGCGCGGCGCGAGACCGATACCTTCGATACGTTCTTCGAGTCGTCCTGGTATTTCACCCGCTTCACCTGCGCCGACAGCACAACCGCCATGGTCGACGCGCGGGCCGATTACTGGATGCCGGTCGATATCTATATCGGTGGCATCGAGCATGCGGTGCTGCATCTGTTGTACGCACGCTTTTTTCACAAGGCCATGCGTGACGCCGGCCTGGTCAAGTCCGATGAGCCCTTCAAGCGCCTGCTGACCCAGGGCATGGTGTGCAAGGAGACCTATTTCCGCGCAGGCGTGAACGGCCGCAAGCAGTACTTTAATCCCGAGCAGGTCGAGGTGGTGCTGGATGCCAAGGGTCGCGCGGTGTCGGCGCGGGCCAAGGCTGACAACCTGCCGGTCATCATCGGTCCCGTCGAAAAGATGTCGAAGTCGAAGAACAACGGCGTCGATCCACAAACCCTGATTGCCCGTTACGGGGCTGATACCGTGCGTCTGTACACCATGTTCGCGGCACCGCCCGACCAGTCACTGGAATGGTCCGATTCGGCAGTCGAAGGTCAGTATCGGTTCCTCAAGTCGCTGTGGCGCCAGGTCACGGACCATGTCGCCAATAGTGCCCCCGCTGATCCCGGCGGCATGAGCGAGGCACTGAAGGCGTTACGACGTCACATCCACGAGACCATCGTCAAAGTGAGCGACGACATAAGCCGTCGTTACAAATTCAACACCGCCATCGCTGCGGTGATGGAGCTCCTCAATCATCTGTCGCGCATGAATATCGATACCGCCGCCGCCCACGCCGTGCGCCAGGAAGGTCTGGACACGGTGGTGCTGCTGCTCGCGCCCATTGTGCCGCACATCACGGCCGTGCTCTGGCAGGCCCTGGGTCACAGCGATGATTTGAGCGTTGCGGCCTGGCCCACCGCCGACGCGCTAGCCCTGACACGCGATGAAGTGGAGATGGTGGTGCAGGTCAACGGTCGCAAGCGCGCAGTGGTGAGTGTGCCTGCTAGTGCCGACAAAGCGGCTTGCGAGGCCATCGCCCTGGCGGACGAAAATGTGCAGCGTTTTGTTACAGGCAAGGCGATGCACAAGATCATCGTCGTGCCGGGTAAGCTGGTGAACGTGGTGGTAGGGGAGTAGCGACCATGCCGCGTAGCGCCCGCGCTCTGCTGCTGACCCTCGTGCTGGCGATTTCGCTAGGTGGCTGCGGTGGTTGGTATCTGCGCGGCTCCAATCCCGCCAGCACGCATAAATTCAGCAAGGTTTATTTGAAGGGCGATGACGCTGAACAGGTCACCATCGCGGTACGCCGCGAACTCTACAACCGTGGCCTGCTGGTGGTGGCTAAACGCAGTCTCGCCGACCTCGTCATCGAGATCGAAGACGAACGCTTCGAACGGCGCATTCTGTCGGTCGACCCCGGCACCGGCAAAGTGCGCGAAATCGAATTGGGCTTGCTCGCCCATTTTACGGTACGTGCCGGCGACGGTCGGTTGCTGGTGCCGCGCGAACCGCTGACCTTCCAACTCGACTACGTATTCGACGAAGGCTCGCTGCTTGGTACCGTCGAGCAGGACAACACCGTGCAACAGGACCTCGCCGAGACCGCCGCTACCTCGCTCATCTTCCGTCTCGAATCCATAGAACTACCACCCGCCGCCCAGCCGGCAGCCAAAGCCAGCGCGGGCTGAGCGGCAGTGCAACTGAGCGTCGAGCGTCTCCACGAGCGGCTGCGCGGGCAGCCGCTCGGCATGATCTATTTTTTCCATGGTGATGAACCGCTGCAGTTGCTCGAATGCGCCGACGCGGTGCGTAAGCGCGCGTTCGAGGAGGGTGTGGAAGAGCGTTGTGTATTCGACGCTGAAACCGGCATCGACTGGCAGGCGCTGGCCGACGAAGGCAACGCATTATCGCTGTTTGCGGCGCGGCGCCTGTTCGAGATCCGGCTGGGCGAACGTAAACCCGACAAGGCGGGCGCCGAGATCCTCGAACGGCTGGCGAGCCGCGAGCAGGCTGATGACATCGTGGTGGTGAGCGCCGGCAAAGCCGACGCCGCGATGAAAAAGGCGAAATGGTTCACTGCCCTTGAAAGCCACGCGGTGTGTGTCGCAACCCGCGACTTGCGCGGTGCCGCCCTGCCTGAATGGCTGGGCCGCCGCGTCGCGCGCTTCGGCAAACGCATTGCGCCGGCCGCCGCCGAACTCATCGCCGACCGCGTCGAAGGCAATATGCTGGCGGCCGCTCAGGAAGTGGAAAAACTCTGCCTGCTGGTCGATGGCGAGCTGATCGGCGAAGAGGACGTGCTGGCTGCGGTGCGAGATAGCGCGCGCTACGACGTCTTTCAACTCGCCGACGCAGTGGTGGGCGGCGAGCTGGCGCGCGCACTGCGTATCATCCGCGGTCTGCGCGAAGAAGGCACCGAGCCCTTGCTGCTGAACTGGGCATTGGGACGTGAACTGCGCCAGCTGGCCGGCATCTCGACCTTGCTTGGGCGCGGCACGTCAGTCGATGCCGCGCTCGAGCAGTATCGGGTGTGGAGCAATCGACGGCCGGCAGTCAAACGCCTGCTGGCGCGGCTCAGCACGGATGACCTGCTCAGTCTGTTGGCGTACGCTAATTTCATCGATACCGTGGTCAAGGGCGCCCAGAGCGGCGAGCCTTGGGACGAGATCGAGATCCTGACGATGAAAATGGCGGGTGCGCGCGGCGTCGATGGCCTGCTGCGCAGACTTTAGGACAGCACCATGGCCGAGGTAATCAGACAAATCGATGTGAAGACCGATGTCACGGCCTATGTCGAGGGCCTCGCACGCGCCGCCCGCGACGCGAGCCGGGCCATGGCGCGCGCCACCAGCGCGCAGAAGAATGCCGCGCTTACGACCATCGCCGCACGCTTGCGCGAGACCAGTGCTGAGATCCTGGCGGCCAATCGCGCCGACTGCGAAGCAGCGGCGGGTTTCGATGCCGCGCTGATCGAGCGTTTAAGCTTGAATCCCGCACGGGTCGAGGCGATGGCGGCCGGTGTCGCCGAAGTTGCCGCATTAGCCGACCCGATAGGCGGCATCACAGAGCTCGACTTCCGCCCGAGCGGCATCCAGGTCGGGCGCATGCGCGTGCCGCTCGGCGTGGTCGGCATCATCTACGAAGCGCGGCCGAACGTGACCGCCGATGCTGCGGCCCTGTGTCTGAAATCAGGCAACGCGGCCATTCTGCGCGGTGGTTCTGAGGCCTTGCGCTCGAATCAGCTGATCGCCAACTGCGTACAGGCGGGACTCGAATTCGCCGGCTTGCCGGCCACCGCCGTGCAAGTCATCGCCACCACCGATCGCGCGGCGGTCGGTGCCTTGCTCGCACAGCAGCGCTACGTTGATGTGATCGTGCCGCGCGGCGGCAAGGGCCTCATCGAGCGCGTCAGTCGTGAGGCGCGTATGCCGGTCATCAAACATCTGGATGGTGTGTGCCACGTGTTTCTCGATGACAGCGCCGATGCGGCCAAGGCGTTGGCCATCGCAGTCAACGCCAAAACCCAGCGTTATGGCACCTGCAACACTATGGAAACCTTGCTTGCGACGCCGAGCGCAGCGCAACGGCTCTATCCGCAGGTGCTGCAAGCACTGCACGCGGCCGGCGTCGAACTGCGTGGCTGCGAGCGCACGCGTGCCCTGCACGGCAAAGTCGTCGCGGCCAGCGAAGACGACTGGTATGCCGAATATCTGGCGCCGATCCTGGCGGTGCGCATTGTCGACGACTTCGACGCGGCGCTCGATCACATTACCCGTTATGGCTCCCAGCACACCGACGCTATCGTCACTGAGAACTTCGTCAACGCGCGGCGCTTTCTTGCTGAGGTCGATTCGAGTTCAGTGATGGTCAACGCCTCGACCCGTTTCGCCGATGGTTTCGAATATGGTCTCGGTGCCGAGATCGGTATAAGCACCGACAAGTTCCACGCCCGTGGACCGGTCGGTTTGGTCGGTCTCACCTCGCAAAAATGGATCGTGCTGGGAGACGGTCATATTCGTTCGTGAGGGTTGCCGCGTGGGGTGCGCGCCATGAGCGCGGTAGAGCGCGTGCGTGCCGCCGGTCGGCCCATCGGCCTCATGGGCGGTACTTTCGATCCGCTGCATAACGGCCACCTGCGCATGGCGATCGAGGCTTACGAAACGTTGTCCCTCGACCACGTGCGACTCATTCCGCTGCACGAACCCAATCATCGCGCCGGCCCGGTGGCCGCGCCGGCCCTGCGCCTGGCGATGCTGCGCGCGGCAGTCCGCCCGCCGCTCGAACTCGAGCGCTGCGAGATCGATCGCGGCGGCGTCAGCTACACCGTCGATACCCTGTTCGCCCTACGTGAGCGCTGGCCGACGCGCTCCTTATGCCTGCTGATCGGGCGCGATGCTTATCATGGTCTGGCACGCTGGCATCGTGCCGGCGAACTGCTGTCGCTGGCCCACATCGTGGTCGCGTCGCGGCCCGCTATCGAGCACGATCACGACCCCGCACTTGACGAACTGGTCGCGAATGCGCAGGCTGCGGGCGTGGATGAACTCCATGACATGCGCGCCGGCCGGGTGTTCTTTCTCGATATCCCCTTGCTTCCGATCGCCTCCAGCGAACTGCGCGCGCGGTGCGCCGCTGGCCGCATGATCCGGCACCTGGTGCCGGAATCTGTCGACGACCTCATCACCGAACATTCTCTGTATCGCCCATGAGCAAAAAAGAAGACAAGGCGCTGGCTGATCTGGCG
>JANMJF010000453.1:0-5212 GCA_031371245.1 Pseudomonadota bacterium
AGTACGGCGTTTGATCCTGGCCAAGAAATTGAAAAGCATCCCGGCTCTGATGCAGAGCCTGGAATGGACCACCTCTTGTGGCTGTGCGAAATGCCGGCCGGCGCTGAACTACTACCTGTTAGCCGCCTGGCCCGGCGAATACCGCGACGATGCGCAGTCGCGCTATATCAACGAACGCGCCCACGCCAATATCCAGAAGGACGGCACTTTCTCGGTGGTGCCGCGCATGTGGGGTGGCATGACTACCCCGGCAGAATTGCGTGCGATTGCCGATGTCGCCGAGCGCTTTGCGATACCGGCGCTGAAAGTCACCGGCGGGCAACGCATCGATCTACTGGGCGTGCGCAAACAAGATCTGCCGGCAGTGTGGGCCGAATTGAACGCCGCCGGCATGGTCTCAGGCCACGCTTACGGCAAGGCGCTGCGCACGGTCAAGACCTGTGTCGGTACCGACTGGTGTCGTTTCGGCACGCAGGATTCCACCGGCCTGGGTATCCGCCTGGAGAAATATCTGTGGGGCGCGTGGACGCCGCACAAGGTCAAGCTCGCGGTGTCGGGCTGTCCGCGCAATTGCGCCGAAGCGACCTGCAAAGACTTCGGTGTGATCTGTGTCGATAGCGGTTACGAGCTGCATTTCGCCGGCGCTGCGGGCATGCATCTCAAGGCCACCGAGATTCTGTGCAACGTCGCCACCGAAGACGAAGTGCTGGAATACTGCGCAGCCACGCTGCAGCTCTATCGCGAGCAGGGACATTATTTGGAACGGATGTATACCTGGGCGGCGCGGGTCGGAGTCGACACGGTGCGCGAGCTGATTGTGCAGCGCCCCGACATGCGCAAAGCGCTGCTCACGCGCTTCGAGTTTGCGCAGAAATTTGGTCAACACGATCCCTGGGCGCAGCGCGCGCACGGTCGCGAGAGCGGTGAATTCCGACTCATGGCGCGCGTCGCGCGCCCACGGGTGCCGGCATGAACGCCCCAGAACGCCATTGGCTGGAGGTCGGATTGGTGAACGATATCCCGCGTCGTGGTGCGCGGCGCGTCGAGACGCCGTGGATGGACATCGCCATCTTTCGCACCATGGACGACCGCGTGTTCGCATTGGAGGATCGCTGTCCCCATCGCAACGGGCCCTTGAGTCAGGGCATCGTGCATGGCACCCATGTCACTTGTCCCTTGCACAATCAGGTCATCGGTCTCGAATCAGGCCGTGTGCAGGCGCCCGATCACGGTTGCGTCACCAGTCTGCCGGTGCGGGTGGTGGACGGCCGCATTGCCCTCGGCCTGCCGCTGGCCGTAAGTGACGACTGAGTTGCCATGACCACGGCCGTGCGTCAGGTCAAGACCACCTGCGCCTACTGCGGTGTGGGCTGCGGCATACTCGCCAGCGTCAGTGCCGACGGCCAGGTTGAGATCAGCGGTGATGCCAGTCATCCCGCCAATTACGGTCGTCTATGCGCCAAGGGTGCGTCGCTAGCTGAGACCTTGTCCCACGCGCGACGTCTGTTGACGCCGTCGATCGATGGTCGGGCGGTGACGTGGGATACAGCGCTGGACGAAGTAGCGGCGCGGCTGCACGCGACGCTCGCCGAATACGGTCCGGAATCCGTCGCTTTCTATGTCTCGGGACAACTCAGTACCGAGGACTACTACGTCGCCAACAAGCTCATGAAGGGTTACATCGGCGCGGCTAACATCGACACCAACAGCCGCTTGTGCATGGCCTCGTCGGTGGCTGGCCACAAGCGCGCCTTTGGCGAAGACATCGTGCCGGGCGTGTATGCCGATCTGGAGCTGGCCGATCTGGTGGTGCTGGTCGGCTCCAATCTGGCCTGGTGTCATCCGGTCTTGCAGCAACGTCTGCTGGCGGCGCGCGTGCAGCGCGGCACGCGCATCGTCGTTATCGACCCGCGCGCCACCGCTACCAGCGAGCATGCTGATTTGCATCTCGCCATTGCGCCCGGTGGCGATGTCGCGCTGTTCAATGGTCTGCTGCGTTTTCTTGATGATGCGGGGCTTTGCGATCGTGATTACATCGCCGCCCATACACGCGGCTTTGAATCGACGCTGGCCTGCGCCCGTGATTACGACATCGAGACGGTGTGCGATATCACGGCGCTGGCGCGTGACGATGTCATGCAGTTCTATCATTGGTTCGCGGCCCACGAGCGCAGCGTCAGCGCCTATTCCCAGGGCGTCAATCAATCGCGCGCCGGCACCGATAAGGTCAACGCCATTATCAACTGCCATCTCGCCACCGCACGTATTGGTCAGCCCGGTGCGGGGCCCTTGTCTTTGACCGGGCAGCCCAATGCCATGGGTGGTCGCGAAGTGGGCGGTATGGCTAACACACTGGCCGCACACCGAGAATTCGACGAGCCCGGTGCGGCCGAGGGTCTGCAGGCCTTCTGGCACAGCCCGCGCATGGCACCCCATGCCGGCTTAAAAGCGGTGGAGATGTTCGAAGCCATCGCCGATGGTCGCATCAAGGCGGTGTGGATCATGGCCACCAATCCGCTGGTGAGTCTGCCGGACAGTGGTGCGGTCGCCGCCGGCCTGGCTCGTTGTCCGCTGGTGGTGGTGTCGGATATCAGTGCCGAGAGTGTGACCGCGCAGTGCGCGCACATTCTGCTGCCCGCCGCAGGCTGGGGTGAGAAGGACGGCACGGTGACCAATTCCGAGCGACGCATCTCGCGTCAGCGCGCCTTCGTGCCGCCACCGGGTGACGCACGTCCGGACTGGTGGATGGTGTGCGAAGTAGCAAAGCGCATGGGCTTCAGCGCAGGTTTCACTTACAGCGGTCCCTGGCAGATCTTGCGTGAATACGCCGCGCTGACGGCGCTCGATGGCACGCGGGTGCTGGACCTCGGCGCGCTGACCGCGCTGGAT
Organism: Pseudomonadota bacterium; assembly: GCA_031371245.1. Taxonomy (GTDB): domain Bacteria; phylum Pseudomonadota; class Gammaproteobacteria; genus JADJYF01. The sequence continues at coordinate 2,890 of JANMJF010000453.1, forward strand.
GAACGCAGCTACGCGCAACTCGCGCCCTTGCAATGGCCGCAGCCGGCGGGCTGCATGCCGCGTAGTGAACGGCGCCTGTTCGGTGATGGCAACTTCGCTCACAGCGATGGTCGCGCGTGCTTCGTTGCCACGCCTTATCGTGCGCCGCAGACGCGCCGTGATGCGCGCCACCCGTATGTGATGAACAGCGGGCGCATACGCGATCAGTGGCACACCCTTACACGCAGCGGGCGGGTGGCGCGGCTCGCCAGCCATTGCGCCGAGCCTTATGTCGATATCCATCCGAATGATGCCGCCGCGCTGGCCCTGGCGGACGCCGAACTGGCGGTGGTGTCGCGTCACGAACACAGCATCCTGGCGCGGGTGCGTGTCACGACGGCTCAGATACCGGGCAGTGTCTTCGTGCCTATACATTTCTCGGCGGCCTATGCCAGCCGCGCCGAGCTCAATGCATTGATCCCGGCCATTACCGATCCGATCTCGGGCCAGCCTGAATCAAAGGCCACGGCGGTGGCCGTGCGCGCCTATCGCGCGCACTGGTATGGCTTCGCGGTGAGCCGCGCCGAGTTCACGCCGGACTGCGAGTACTGGGCGCGCATGGTCTGTGTCGACGGCTGGCGTTTCGAATGTGCTGACCTTCACGACATTGGCGACAGCGCTGAGTGGTTCGTGCGTCTGTGTGGCGGCCTAGCGCACGATGATGAAGTGGTCGTTTATCGCGACGACGCGCGCGGCGCCTATCGGTGTTTCGCGTTGCGCGATGGACGTCTGCACGCCGCCCTCTACATCGCCCATGAACCGGTCAACGTGTCGCGTGAATTTGTCACCGCGCTGCTCGGCAGGGAAATCGGCACGGACCAGCGCCTGGCCGTGCTGGCCGGCCGGCCAGCCGATGGCCGCGACGAACACGGCACCATGATCTGCACCTGTCGCCAGGTCGGTGCACGGCGTATCCGTGACGCCCTGCGTGCCGGGCATGCCAGCCTGAGCGCGATTGCCGCTGCCACCGGTGCGGGCAGTCAATGCGGTGGTTGCCGCATCGACGTGCAACGCATGATCGATGCGAGTCTCGCCCCTGCGTCGTCCTGAAACACGCTGCGGTCTGCTCCGCATTCCTGGCGGTCAAGGGGTCAGAGTCTTCGCATCGAGACGGGTCATAAAACCTGGACTCTTTGCATAACTCCCGTAGCTCTGCATGGACACGCAACACCTAAGCACCTTGCTGGTCTTGGCGATGAAAGTCCCGCCACGGAGCGGCTCACTGCGTTCAGTCGCCCGCCGCAATCCAGACCACTTGTCATCGGTCATAGCGTGAGAAAACAGGGATCGATGGGCTCTCTGACAGTCCCGGCGATTACTCTGCTTGCCAGACCGATCGTGGGTGGATGCTCACGCAGTTTCAAGCTGACCGCGCCGATGTCAAATGCTCTGACCTGGGCTTGATTTCCCACGACAGCGTTCGATGACAAGGGCGGGGCGGCGCAAAGCCCAATGCAGCAGTGGTGCGCGCTGCAAGCCAGTGGCCACTCGCTGCCGCCAGCGTGACAATGGCAGGCATGCTGACCTCTCAGCCCACCCGCGGACTTGCGCGCCTGTTATGGACGTTGGCGGGGAGTGCGCTATTTGCGCTGGGTGCGGTCGGTGTGGTGTTGCCGGTTTTGCCTACCACGGTGTTCTGGATCGGCGCGGTGGCCTGTTTCGCGCGCAGCCATCCGGCCCTGGCCGAGCGCATGCTTGCTCACCCCTTGTTCGGACCACCGCTCAAGCGCTATCGCGACCACGGGGTGATCGATGCGCGCGGCAAACGTGCGGCACTGGCCGCCTTGGCGGTCTCAGCCGTTACTGCGGTAGTGATGAGTCGCTCATTCGCGATTACGGTCGGCGTCTGCGCGACTTTGGCGCTGGTCGCGCTCTACATCGCGACACGGCCGCAAGCGGCACCGCTTATGCACGACAGTGAGGCCGATGCCTCGCTGCGTAAACGTCGATGAAGCGCCGCGTTGTCAGCTGATTCGTCAGTAACCGTGGCAATACTAGCGACGCCCGCGCGCCGCAGCCGCGACGCACGGGTAATCGAGGTGCCTCAGCCCTTGGAGTGCGTGCCGTCGCACAGCGGTTGCTTGGCGGTGGCCTTGCAGCCGCAGAAGAACACCTTCTTGGTTTCGGTCGCTTCGAATTTCATCGGCGTCATGCCGGTGTCTTTGTGGGAACCATCGCAGAACGGCTGCTTGGCGCTCTTGCCACAGGCGCACCAGTAGTAACTCTTACCCGCTTCGACGTCGACGGCGTAGGGGGTATTCGAGGCGCGTACGGGGTCAGTCAT
>JANMJF010000559.1:0-4957 GCA_031371245.1 Pseudomonadota bacterium
CAAACTCCACGATATCCGACCAGCCTTCCGCACCACTGATCGCCGCACACACCGCCACGAACAACATCTCCGACAAATCGTGCTTCTTGTTGCGCTCTATGCGCGGATCTCGAATGACCGATAAGTGCTCTAACAAATCCACGCTCGACATCTTTTGCCCCCCCTTCGGATAGCCATAGACGATCATCCTAGGCGCTTGATGTCAAGAGCGTTTAAGTGATCGAGCCCTGGGGCAGTGCTGGAATCGACGACCAATGGGGCAAGCTGTGGGGCGGGCCATCACTTTGACCGTGCGCGCCAAGGCTATCTAAATCTGTTGCCGGTACAGCACAAATCCTCGCGTCAACCCGGCGACGATCAGGCCATGGTCGTCGCTCGGCGCTGCGTACTTGATAGCGGACTCTTCGCGCCGCTCGCTGCTGCGGTGTTCGATACCGTCCACGGGCTGGTCGCCGAGTGCCACGACGAGCGCCCCTTGCGTATCGTCGATGCTGGATGTGGTGAGGGCTATTACCTTGAGCGCCTGCTAACAGCAGCGCGCGCTTGCGACGCGCCAGGCTCGCTGGCCTTAGCCGGCTTCGACATCTCCAAGCTTGCCGTGCGCGCGGCGGCCCGCCGCAGCCACGACGTGGCGTGGGCGGTTGCCAGTAATCGCCAGCCGCCCTTCCTTCCCGCCAGTTGCGATTTGATCCTCTCGCTGTTCGGTTTTCCGCACTGGCCAGGTTTTGCAGCGGTACTCGCGCCGCGTGGTCATGTGCTGCTGGTCGAAGCGGGCGCCACGCATCTCTTGGAGCTACGTGAGATCATCTACCCGCAGGTCGTTGCGCAGGCGTCATCGGTGTTCGATGCAGCAGTCATGCGCGGCTGGGGGCCGGTTGTGGCGCGCAACCTCGAATACCACGTGACGCTCACCTCCCCATCCCAAATCGCTGCGCTGCTCGGCATGACACCGCACGCCCATCGAATGACGGCGAGCGGACGTGCAGCACTGGCGAAACTCAGCGGTGCGCGGGTGAGGTTTAGTGTGGCAATTCGGTTGTTGCAGAAGCCCGCGACGAACGAGCCGGCATGCGCATGAGGGGTTGCTTACGTTCCTGATATCTATGCCACGCTTTGTACCGGCCGGGGATGTGGGTGAGAGATACCTGGGTAACCAATTCGGCGCGCACCCTTAAACCTAATTGCACCAGCACCCTTCGAACGAATAGACTAAGTCATAAGACTAAGTTTATTTCGAGGGGCGCTATGAGCGAAATAGTGAACATTCACGAAGCGAAGACCCACCTATCTCGGCTCGTTGATAGGGCCCACGCGGGCGAGGAGATCATTCTGGCGAAGAGCGGCAAGCCGTACGCGAAACTGGTCCCCTTCGACGAATTGGGTGGGCGGCGCCCAGGGTTGGCGGAAGGACGGTTAACACCCGATTTTTTCGATGACTTACCGGAGGACGAACTCCAGGCCTGGGATAAATGACACTGCTGCTCGATACCCACGCGCTGCTCTGGTGGCTGTTTAACGATCCGAATCTCTCAGAGCGCGCACGAAATGCGATAACTGACCGAACCAATACCGTCGTGGTCAGCAGCGCATCCGCCTGGGAAATTACTACAAAATGGCGCCTAGGAAGATTACGTGAAGCCGAAGACGCGGTGCGCCGCCTGCCTGCGCTCTTGGTCGAATGCGGGTTTGAAACGCTTCCGATATCCGTTCCGCATGCGCTAGCAGCGGGTGCGTTGACGATTGCGCATCGCGATCCGTTTGATCGAATGCTGATTGTGCAAGCGACACTTGAACAATTCACCTTGGTGACTAGGGACGCGACAATCGCGAGTCTGTTTGCAGACACTCTCTGGTGAGGGTGTCGTTATCCGTGAACGATGCAACGATTGTGGCGCGTATAGCGACTCGGGGAACATAGCGCGTGCGCGATGCGCACCCTACGCCAGTCGGCACCAAGGCATCTCCTTTTCCCGCATTCGGTCTCGACAACATCGCAGTGTCCGCAGTGCCGATTCCCGCAGCGGTGTGGTTGCTAGAATCGGGATTTCTATGGCTGCCGCGATTTCATCATCTGAGAAGTAGGGTTGGTGACAAGTTGTAGGGTGAGCCTCTCTTGAGCCCGCTCGAAGGGGGCTAGATCGTAGGTTGGGGTGCGCCCGCGAACCCCAACTCACTATCGCTTGATCTTTAACGAATGTTTCCATACCGACAGCGTTCGAAACGACAGGGTGTTCAGAGCTTGCCTTTTGCCTGCCTGAACTTTCGGACTTTGAAACACAGGCCAATCTACTGTGATTCTTCGCGCTCAGGCTCAGTGCCCGCCGCGTCTCAGACCAGCCGATGCCGCCGTGCGGCGACGAATGGATAAAAAAACAAAAGGCAAGCTCTGATACCGTGACTGCCATCGTCGGCCGTGAAGGCCTTACAGGTTCTTAAGGAACGTCAGGCTTGGCGAGAAGAAATACTCGCCGCCCTTCATGTGCACGAAGCCCGCGAAATCGACATTGCCGGGGTTGGGACTCGCCGCATCGTCCCAGGTTTTCACCATCTTCTGCTCGCCAGGAGTCACAGCACCTTGCCCGATCACTGGGTCGATACCGTGCAATCCGGCGGGCTGGGCCGGAAAGCTGTTGCTGTTGACCCAAGTCTGCTGCGTGAACTTGAACTGCTGAGCGATCGAACGGTTGTAGGCCATGAACAACAGACCCACGCCGCCACTCGGCAATTTCGGCGCTACTTTGGCCATGAACTCGGCGAGGCTCTCGGTTTCCGGCAGTTCGTCGGGATGAATGGCGCGCTTAACGTCCTCGAAAGGAATGCCGCGGCGGGCCATGAGATGCAGCCGCTCTGCCGACTCCGGCTCAGCACCGCCGCTGCCACGCGGATTCGACTTGCGGATATGTGCGTGGAAAGGGCAACGACTGCCGGCGTCACCCGTATAGTTAAAATCGTTTGGCGGCATCTGGGCGCGAGCTTCATCGGACAAGGTCACCGGAGTGCCGTTCTCGAAGCGGCCGACGATGAGAGCGCCGGCCAGCTCGCGGGCTTCACCCGTCAGACCCAGCACGTCCGCTACCTGCTGTTCACGGGTCTTGAAGCCGCGCACGTCCTGTTCCAGTTTGCGAAAGATCAACAGACTGCCGAAACTCAACGTATCGGTGGTGCCGGGATCCTTAATCAGAGCCGTGCTGAGGGGGAAAGCCGGGTCCCAGCGCGAGCCGCCGGCACTGCCCAGCTCTTTAGCAATGTCTTCCTGCAGCATGAGCGGCTGACTGCGCCCGTCGACATAGCCGAAATGTTCGATGCCGATATCGGCGGCGTTCTTGAGCGATTTGCCATGCTGGATATGGACGATCGAGCCGCCTGCGTTCTCGATCAATTTGACGAGCGCGGCGGCGAGTGCCGCAGCGCCCGCTTCGGTCTTGCGTGCGGCCAGCACCATGCCATGGATGTCGGTGCGGAAGGGCGCTTCCCACTGGGCTAGCGCTGGATCTTTGAGCGCCGCGATACTGGCAGGGTCACGCATTCCAGCACGGAAATCTGCGTCGGTCGGCGCGGCATTCTGATGCCCAATGACCTGATAGCCCTTGAAGGTCAATGCCACATGCACAAAGGGATTGTTGCCATCGTCGCCTTGGGCCACACGTTCCGCATCCTGTAACTGGCGGTGGGCATTGGTGATGTGGACATTGGCAAGCTCGCGCAGCAGGCGTCGCGATTCCTGGATCCTAGTGGGATCGAGCGTGAAGAATATGTTGGCGGTGTAGTCGCGTCCGTGACCCTTCAAGATGTTGCCTTGCAGGCTTTGCAGCATCTTGAGTTCATTGTTGTTGGCACGCTTCCACGCTAGCGGAGCGGTGAGATTGATAGGCATAGCTGAATTCCTCGTCGCCTGTGAGGGCGTAACCTGGGAGTCGGGGTCGCCATAGTGGGCACGGTGGCAGTTGATGACTATGGGAAAACCCACGTATTGAGTGCCCAAAAAAATTCGGAATATGAGGGTGAAGGAGGCCGTGTCCGCAATCGGACTCAAGACAAATCGAACATAGAAAGTTGCAGGCCCGATGCGCCTTCGAGGCTGAGCATGCGGTGCTTGGTGGCCGCTCCACCATGGGCTGAAAAGCCGCCGAGACCGGTCGCGGCGAGCACGCGGTGACAAGGCACCACGATGGGAAAGGGATTGGCGCCGAGTGCGCGCCCCACTTCACGCGCCAAGGCCGCGTCGCCCAGGCGCACGGCGAGTTCGCCGTAGGTCGCGGTGCGGCCACGCGGGATGGCACGGGCCAGGGCATAGACCTGTTGCGCGAAGGCAGGCACTTCGCGCATGTCGAGCGCGATGGCATCAAAATCGGTGGCGCCCCCTGCCAATGCCGCAACGATAGCCGTCACGGCCTGGGCCGCCGCGTCGTCGGGCGGTGCGTTTTCTAGCGTGGGAAAGCGGCGTTGCAATCGGCGGCGTGTGGCCGCGCCATCATGCTCGGGCAGTTGAATGCCGACGATGCCCCGCTCGGCCCAGGCCAACCCGCAAGTTCCGAGCGCGGTATCAAATAGGTGGATGCCTGAATTGTGCATGGTGCGCAGTCTCAGCTCAGAGCGCGCCGCGTCTGTGATCGCCCATTAGGACAACAGACGCGGCGCCGACGGCGCGGCCTTTACGCCTCGCGCTTCGCCGCCCAGGCGCTGAAGGAGCTGCCGGCAGCGGCCAGTTCCTGCAACAGCGGCGCCGGCGTCCAATACAGATCGCCGTAGCGCTTACGGTATTTCTCCATACCCGCCACTACAGCCTTGAGACCGACTTCGTCGGCGTACTGCATGGGGCCACCACGGTAACGCGGCATGCCATAGCCATGCACGAACACCACGTCGATGTCGCTCGGACGGGTGGCAATGCCTTCGGCCAGGATCAGCGCGCCTTCGTTGATCATGGAGAACATCAGGCGCTCGATGACCTCTTGGG
>JANMJF010000584.1:0-6059 GCA_031371245.1 Pseudomonadota bacterium
GATGTGCGCGCATTCGAGGCCAATAGTGGGGCTATTGAACGCGAGCGCGTGCGCATATGGACCGCGGTCTCCGCGCCGCAGCAGATTCGTCCTAAGTCCGCCATAGGCTGCTGGGGCGACCAGAAGAAGTCATCCACGCGCGGTGCTATCCCTGGCCTGCGACGAGGCGTCGTTCATGAACGGCGCGACGTATGCACGACTGCGCGCCGCGCTTATAGAACTACGGTTTGATCTCGGCCTGTATGTCACGCTCAACGCCGTCGATGATCTCGCGCGTGGCGGAGTGTGGGTGGTCCCAGCCGTGCGGTTTGGTATCGCTCACGCTCAGATGCGCGCGCCGTGACCACCCGGCGCGGCACTGATCGCGGGCGTGGGATCTTGTGCCGCTGCGGCGTCGCGGTTGATCAGCCAGCGCTGCAACAACGTCTGTAAATCCTGGCGAGTGAAAGGCTTGCTCAAATAGTCATCCATGCCGGCCGCGATACAGCGCTCGCGATCACCGGTCATGGCATTGGCAGTCAAGGCCACGATCGGCACGCGGCGCACACCGCCGCCGCCTTCAGGCGTGGCCTCGAAGGCACGGATCTGAGCGCTCGCATCGAAACCGTCCATGTCCGGCATCTGGCAATCCATCAGAATCAGCGCGTAGTGTCGCGCGCGTATCGCCGCCAGCGCGGCGCGACCTGTGGCGACCGCCTCGGTCGCGTAGCCCAGGGCACGCAGATTGATCAGCGCGACTTCGCGATTGATGGCATTGTCCTCGACCAGCAGCAACGTGCCGAGCGCCGCTGGCAGGCTGCTCGGTGTACTGTCTACGGGCGGGCTGTCCTGCCCGTGCAAGACCACCGGCGCCGGCAGTGTGAACCAAAACATCGAACCGAGCTGCGGCACGCTCTGCACGCCTATCTCGCCACTCATGAGTTCGACCAGTTGGCGCGTGATGGCGAGGCCGAGACCGCTGCCGCCGAACTTGCGTGTGGTCGATCCATCGGCCTGAGTGAATGGGAGGAAGAGACGTTCAGCGGCATCAGGATCGATGCCGATACCGGTGTCGGCGACCTCGAAATGCAGCGTGACTTCGCCCGCGTTGCGCGGCGCGGCCATCCTTAATGCGATGGCAACATGGCCGCGCATGGTGAACTTGATGGCGTTGCTGACCAGGTTCAACAACACCTGACGCAGCCGCAAGGGATCGAGCTGTAGCCATGCCGGCACCGCCTGCTCCACGCTCGTCAGCACATCGAGTCCCTTGGCGCGCGCACGCGGCTCAAGCATGTTCACCACTTCGGCCACGATGTCGCGCGGACGCACCGCTATCGATTCGAGATCGAGTTTGCCGGCTTCGATCTTGGAGAAATCGAGAATGTCGTCGATGACGCCAAGCAGCACCTGGCCCGATTGGCGCACGGTCTCGGCGTAATGGCGTTGTGGAACATCGAGACTTGTATCGAGCAGCAGCTCGGTCATGCCGAGCATGCCGTTGATGGGTGTGCGGATCTCGTGGCTCATATTGGCCAGGAATTGCGACTTGGAGAGATTGGCCTCTTCAGCGGCAAACTTGGCGGCGCGCAGTTTATCTTCGGTATCGCGCTGGCGTTCGATGGCTTCGTCGAGTTCGCGCACGCGTAACTCAAGCGCGGCATTACTGGTGGTGAGATCGCGCCGCGCGCTACGCAAGCCTTCACGCGCGCCGGCGAGACCGTGAGCGGCCTCTGCGATTTCATGTTGCAGCATATTGAAGTTGGCCGCCATTTCCGCCAGTTCGTCCTGGGAGTAAACCTTGACCGGCACGATATCCACGCGCGCATAGGCAGCGTCCAACTCGCCGCGCCCGAGCGCGAGCATGGCGCGGGTGAAATCGGCGGCGGTGCCGTGACTGAGCCGTTTGGCGGCTGTTGCCACCGCTACCGCTGAGTGGGCGATCATGCCCGGCAGCACCAGGCCAACGGTGATAGTCAACATCGCAACCGCGACGAAGATATCTTCGAGCATGGTGACCAGGGCGCGATTAGCGCCGATCGGCAGCTGCGAAACCGCCAGCAGATAACCGGCGCCATCGAGTACCAGCACCGCCAGCATGGCGCCGGTGAGTTTGATATGCAGCGAGCGTTTGATGCCCGGCATGCCGCTGCGGCGGCGATCGCTATACAGACGCACGGCGTAGAGCGCGGTGCCAGAAAATGCAAAAACCAGTCCGAACAGCACCGTCGGCAGACCGAACTGCTGAAAGCCGAGCAGCGCTGACAAGGCCCAGATCACGGCCGCTACCAGACCCAGTCCTAGCGTGCCGCGCGGCGCGCGATAGGGACGGGTCATGTCCGGTGCATCGCGCCGCAGGAGCCACACCGCCACGCTCGGCAGACAAATGCCGATGAGATAGGTGAAGTTGGCAGCTGCGATGAGCCAGATAGGATCGCCCAGCAGCAGGAAAAAAATCGCCATGCCAGCGGTGCAGAGCGTCGCCACCCACGGCGCGTCGCTGCGCGCGCGACGCGCGAAGAACAGCGGCAATAAACCGTCTTCGGCAAGCTGCGCCAGGGTCCGTGCGGCACCCGCCAGCGGTTGCACAGTGCCGTGGAACATATTGAGCATCATGAACCAGATGGCGGCAGCCTTGGCGCCGGCGCCAAACAGCGGCGCAAAGGTCGGCCCCAGCACCAGCGCCAAATCGTGGCCGAGGGTGTCGGCGCCCAAGGTCCCCAGCCACACCAGCGGTAAGACGATGAAATAGACCGCCGCCATGGCGGCCGAGACCCCCATCGCGCGTGGCACATTACGCGTCGGATCGATGGTCTCGCCAACGTGACAGGCGGCAGCCTCAAAAGCCGGCGCCGCGAAGCCGATCAGATAGAGGCCGGCCATCAGACTCGTGACCTGACCGAACAGGCCATCGAAAGGTGTGGTCAGGTGGAAGTCGAACGCGCGCTGCCATTGCATGGTGCCGGCTGAGATCGGTAACAGGCCGGACAGAAACGCGAGCGTGGCCGAGCCCAACGCAATCGGCGTAATCAGTCGCGCCACCCAGCGCACGCCACAGAGATTGATAGCGGCGAAGAACAACACCAGGCCGCAGGCCATGAGCGTGATGGGCACAGCGGGCAGATACCAGGCATGGATGGCCGACGCCGACAGAATGGCGGTCAGTCCGCAGGTCGGGATCCAACCCCACCAATAGCAGGTGCCGGCCAGGTTACCGAGCACCGGTGCATAGGGTTGAAAAGCCTCGCCGCAGGTCGCGGCAATGCCGCCCACACGATTGGGCCACATCAAGATCAATTCCAGCCAGCCCGGCATCGCCATATAGCCGAGCATGAGACCGACGATCAACAGTGGCACGGCCGCGCTGCCCTGGCCCGCGATATCGCCCTGGCCGATAAACAACGCCGTGATCAGAAACAGACTCTGGTTGCTGCCGCCCATCGCGAGCGCCGTAGTGCCGACCCATCCCAAGGTGCGTGGATGCACTAGAGCATCAGCTGACGCGATGGGGGAGTGAACCATGATGATGTGACTTTCTCTGCTGCGCCCTGAGGGCAAGTGTACAATCCAGCCACCCGGCCGCCTGCAATAATCCCTAACGCCGTACCGTCTTCCAATCCACACCTTGCCCGCCATGCCCTCGCCCTCTTCATCACCGCTCGACGCGCCAAATCGCCAAGCTTGGCTGCATGGGCTTGCCTGTGGCGCGGCCTTGTTGTGGTGCGCCCTGGTTTGGCGTGCATGGGGCACGTCGCTGGCATCGCTGGTGACGATGGCGGCGTGCGCCAGTGTGGCGCTGACACTGAGTTTGATGCGCGCCCGCACGCGACTGGCAACGCTACTTGCCCATGAACACACGGCGCGTGTCACGCAGGCTGCACGCGAGACCTTGTTGCATGCCGCGATCACCGCTGACATCGATCAGATCCTGGCTCACAGCGCGGCACTGCTGGGCGCGGAGCGCGCGTGGCTGACCATCGCAGCCTGTGACGGCGCGCAAAATCACCAGTGGCCGGTGGCCAACCTCGACCACGCGCAAGCAGCGACGGCCAATGCCAGTCCATGGTGGCGGGCGGCATTGAGCGAGGGCGAGGTGTTCGTTGCTGCCGGTGAGAGCAGTAGTGCCCTAGCGACGCCGGCCCGTTGTGCCATCACGGTGACGCAAGACAACGAGCAACTGGGCATATTGGCTTTTGAAGCAGCGACCGTGCCGCAGCCCTGGGGCGATGCGGAACGCGAACTGCTGCCCATGCTGGCCGCTATCGTCGGTCAATGGCTGCTGCGGCAGCGTCTCGAACGGGCGCTGGCCAGCTGTCAGGCGCAGGACACACGCGAACGACGCCAGTTCGTCGCCACTCTGAATCACAACCTGCGCACGCCGATGACCGCTGTGTTGGGTTTCGCCCAGATCCTCAACTTCGATCAGCGCCTGGCTGAAGAACACCGTGAATTCGTGCGCGAGATCGAGACCGCCGGCCAGGCGCTGCTCGCCATGCTCAATGATTTGGTCGACGCAGCGCGCGGTTAATGTGCTGCGCCGTCGGCGCGTCAAGCGCCGAGCAGTGCCAGCGCGATCTGTGCCTTGCGCACGATGATGTGCTTATAGCCGTCCAGATCAAAATCCCGCGCGCTGCCCATCGCCCCGACCAGATAACGCTTGTATACACCTTGTCGGATCGCCGCCAGGCGCCATTGCTGAAACGCCCGGTAGTAGTCGATGTGCGACAGATCGAAGCCGGTTAGTTCGGCGTAACGCGCCACCAGAACCTCACGGCTGCTGAAGCCGCCGGCGGTGGTCGGCATGCTGTCCTCGGCATCGCCGCGTCGTTCTTCGGGCGCCAACCAGGTATTGAGCAGATAACCAAGATCGGCCAGCGGATCGCCCAGCGTGCACAACTCCCAGTCGAGCACGGCCTGAATGCGGCCACCGGCCACGATCATGTTGCCGAGTCGATAATCGCCATGCACGATGCTCGCGCCAACCTGGGCGGGCATGCGTTCGCCGAGCAGACGCAGCGCCTGCTCCATCTCTGGCACCGCGTCGGTCTTGGTCTGCGCCCATTGCTGGCTCCAGCGCTTGAGCTGGCGGGCGATGTAATTCTCCTTGCGACCCAGATCACCGAGACCGACCGCCTCGGGATCGATCCTGTGCAAACGCGCCAGCACTTCGGCGACATCGATACTCAAGGCGAGCCGCTCGGCGGCAGGCAATTGTGCCGCGCTGTCGGCATCGTGCGGCACCAGACCCGTGACAAAATCCATCACAAAAAAAGGCGCGCCATTCACATCCAGATCGAGACACAGGCCATGGGTGGCTGCGACCGGCACACTGCTGCCCGCCAGCGCATGCACGATGCGGTATTCACGCCCCATGTCGTGGGCGCTTTCCAGTACATGACCGAGCGGCGGACGACGCAGCACATAAACACGACCGGCGGCATCGCTGGCACGATAGGTAAGATTGGAGTGGCCACCCGCGATCAACTCATAGGCCAGCGGCGGCGTGAGCGCCGGTACGTGCGCCGCCAGCCAACTGCTCACCTTTGCTGCGTCGATGCCTTCTGTCATCACCACTCCCCCCGTTGACGAGGGGGCATGATAGCGCGGCTGCGCGACGGGCTAGGAAGGTCGGAATGAATTCGGACCGACAGACCCGTGCGCGGCGTGTTTCCGCCCTTCGCCGCTCTATAATCGCCGCGACCATGAACTTCGACGATCTTCCACCCGCCTGGCGCGAGCAGCTCACCATCGACGGCAGCGCCGAGGAACCGTGCCTGTGGTTGCGCGGACAGTGGACGCTGCGCGGCACGGTGCCGCGCTATGGGCCGCTCAGCGCGCAGCTCGAAACCGCGCGGCGTGTGCGCGTCGGCGCGCGCGAATTGACAAACTGGGATTCCAGCGCGGTGAATTTTCTGGCCGCACTGACGCGCGATTGTCGTGCACGCAAAGTCGAGATCGAGGACGCAGCCCTGCCCGAAGGTCTGCGCCGCATGCTGGCGTTGGCCTTCGCCGTGCCACCGCCACCGCCGCGCGCGCAACCGACCAAGCCCACCCTGCTCGCGAGTATCGGGCTAGCCACC
>JANMJF010000588.1:0-7056 GCA_031371245.1 Pseudomonadota bacterium
GCGAGTTTGTAACTGTATTTCTCGGCGCCGACCGCCGAGCCGTTCGGCACGTAAAGATTGACCAGCGTGATGCCCGCGACCTTGGCCGCCAGCACACGTCGTTGCGGGTCGTCAAAGCCCGGCAGTGCGCTTGCGAGCAAGGTCGCCGGTTGTTTGGATAGCACGGCCACGCCGTTGTAGGACTTCTGCCCGCTGAACAAGACGTGATAACCGAGCGCAGCGAGTTCGGCGTAAGGGAAGTCCGGATCCTGGACCTTGGTTTCCTGGATCCCCACCACGTCGGGTGAGGTCTGGCTTAACCAGCGCGTGAGATGTTCGATGCGGGCACGGATCGAATTGACGTTCCAGGTCGCGACGGTGGTCATAGGCGGAAGCCGCCGTGGCGTCGGCGGTTGAGGATATCGGCCACGTATAGGCCAGTGCCGAAAGCCAGCGCGGCCAGCACCAGCGCGATGAGGACGATCGATTTCGCGTATTCGCGCAGGACCAGCGGCAACAGGGTCGCAGTGTCGTCGAGCGAAGTACGCGCGCCGTATTCCGCCAGTTTCTGCTGGGCGTCTTCGAGCGTTTGTTCGAGCTCATCGCGTGAGCGTTCCAGTTCCACCAGCCGCGCGTCGGGTGGCAGCGCCGTGCTCTTGACTTGTGCACGCAGGCTCGAGGCTTCGGTCTGCAGGGTTTCCGCGCGCAGCTTCTCGTCGGACAGCTTGCCTTTGAGATCGGTGTTTTCCTTAGTCAGGGTATCGATCTCGGCGCTCGCTGGTTCGACCACCGACCTCGCAGCAGCGGGCGCACCACCATGGGCCGCCTGTTCGAGCTGCTTCAGCCGCGCCTCAAGCGCGCCTTTGGATTTTTCCAGTGCCGCTACACGCAGCCGCGCCGGTGGTTCGGGACTGAGGTAAGCGGCATCGACCCAGCCTGAAGCACCACCCGGCTCGCGGACATTGGCGACATCACCATCACGCTTGATGACCTCCATCTGCGTGCCGGTCGGGACGACCTTCACGATCGCGCTGTCGGCGTCCTTACTTTCGTGGATACCGACCAGCAGCCGATCGATCACAAACGCAGTGTCTGCCACCGCCGCTGCGCCGAAGGCGAGCAGCGATAGCGCTGACAGTAAGGTGACGAGCAGGCGCATTATTTTCATAATCTGGCGCGCTTAAGTGATGAGTCCAGCCTGCCGCAGCAGTGCGGTGACCTGGGGGTCGCGGCCGCGAAAGCGACGAAACAACGCCAATGCGTCTTCCGCTCCGCCGTTAGCGAGAATGCTGTCGCGGAACGCATGACCGGTGGTGCTGTTGAAGATGCCTTCTGCGGTGAAGCGCTCGAAAGCATCGGCCGACAGCACCTCGGCCCATTTGTAGCTGTAGTAACCCGCCGCGTAACCGCCGGCAAAGATATGCGAGAAGCTGTGCTGAAAGCGGTTCCACGGTGGCGGATTGACCACCGCAACTTGGGCGCGGACCCCGTCGAGCAGGGCCTGTATGTCGCAGCCCGGGCCGTAATCACGATGCAGGCGGAAGTCGAACAGGGCCAGTTCGAGTTGACGCACCATCTGCATTGCGGCCTGGAAATGGCGCGTGGCATCAAGTCGGTCGAAGAGCAATTGCGGTAGCGGTTCGCCGGACTCGACATGCCCGGATATCAAATCCAGCGCCGCGCGTTCCCAGCACCAGTTTTCAAGGAATTGACTGGGCAGCTCGACCGCATCCCACGGCACGCCATTGATGCCCGCCACTGCCGGCCGCTCGATGGTGGTCAGCAGGTGGTGCAGGCCGTGGCCGAACTCGTGGAACAAAGTAGTGACCTCGTCGTGGGTCAAGAGGCTCGGCGTGCTGCCTTGGGGCGGCGAGAAGTTGCAGTTCAGATAGGCGACCGGCAGCTGGGTGTCGCGGCCGTGCTGCCAGCGTGTCAGGCAATCGTCCATCCATGCGCCCGAGCGCTTGCCGGCACGTGCATAGAGGTCGAGATAGAAATAACCGCGAGTCCCGCCTGCGGCATCGCCGACCGCATAAAACTCGACGTCCGAGTGCCAGGTCTCGACGCCGGACACGGCTTCGAAGCGCAGGCCGAAAAGCCGGGCGGTGATATCGAAAAGCCCGGCCCGCACCCGCGGCAGCGGGAAATAGGGACGCAGATCTTCTTGATTGAGCTGATAGCGATGGCGGCGCAGCTGCTCTGCGCAATAGCCGACGTCCCAGGCTTCGAGCGCGCTTAAGCCCAGCTCGGCCTTGGCAAAGGCAGCGAGCTCGTCAAATTCCCGCTGCGCGGCCGGCCGTGCTTGTTTGCCCAAGTCTTCGAGAAAGGCCACCACCGCAGCAGGTGACGGCGCCATCTTGGTCGCCAGCGAGAGCTCGGCGAAATTCTGAAAGCCGAGCAGGTGTGCCAGTTCCTGGCGGCGGGCCAGGAGGTCGTGCATGACCTCGGTATTGTCGTGGCTGCCGCCGGCGGGGCCGCAGTCCGAGGCGCGGGTCGTATAGGCCTCGTAGAGCTGGCGGCGCAGTTCACGATCGACAAGGTTATTCATAGCCGGCACATAACAGGGCAGGTCGAGGGTCAGGGTCCAAGTGTCTTTGCCCTGCTCGGCGGCCCGTTGACGTGCCATGGCCAGCGTCGATGCTGGCAAGCCGGCCAGACGGGTTTGGTCGCTGACATCGAGCCGATAGCCTTGCGTCGCATCCAACACGTTTTCTTCGAAACGCGCGGCGAGTTGTGCCAGTTCGACCCGCAAAGTGGTGACACGCGCCTTGGTTTTGTCGGGTAAATCGACGCCACCCAGACGAAAATCGCGCAACGCGTTGTCGACGAGTTTGCGCCGCGCGTGATCAAATCCCTCAAAAGCGGGCTGGCCGCGTAGGCATTGATAAGCCGCGCACAAGCCCGCGTTCTGTTCCAGTTCGGCGCCAAAGCTCGATACGCGGCTTAGGCATTCGGTATAGACCGCCCGTAGCGCGTCGTTGTCGGCGACGTTATGCAGATGTGAGACCGGCCCGAACAGACGATGCAGCTGGTCGGCCATCTCCTCCATCGGCGGGACAATGGCGTCCCAGTCGCGAGGGTCGGCGGCGGTCAAGGCGGCGATGCGCGAGCGTTGCTCGGCAAGCAGAGCGTCCAGACGTGCGGCCAGGGTGGATACGTCGATACCGGCGAAATGGGGCAGTCGTGTGAGCGTGTGGCTGGTGTTGGCATTCATGCCGCGCATTATGCAGAACTGCGCGCGCGGCGAAACCGCCACAGCGTTCAGGTCAGGCGCACCGCCCACGCCCACACCACTGCGATGGCGAGCGGCACGCCGAGCATCATCAAGGCCAAGGCCGTGCGCGTGCGGCTCAAGAGCACCGGCTCCTCATCCCCCACCGCGATGATGAAGGGTCGGCGATGGTCGTGGGTCTGGCCAATGACATCGACCGGTGGCGGGTCGCCTGCGCCGCCGCGCTCGGCACGGGCCTCGCGTGCGACCCGTGTGCGCACCGCCGCCCATTCCTGCGTGTCGATATGGCCGTCGCGATTAGTGTCGAACTCCCGCAGCAGCGCTGATTGGTCGCGCTTCCAGGCCTGTAGCCGTTCGGCGATGCCGTCGTCAGTGTCGATGGGCGCTGTGCCGCTGCCGCCATGGGTGATGAACTGACCGATTACGTAAATGCCGTCACCCGGCCGAATCAACTGCTCGGTGTAACGATAAGACTTGCCCCCACTGTCGAACCAGCGGGACAGCAGATTACCGGCCGGCGGGCGGAAGCCGCCCGGCGTTCGCCCATGGCCGTACCACACATCGCGCCGGGTGGTATGGACCGTGGCGCCGTCGGGGTCGACCGCGCAGCTGCCGCTGGTGTCGGTCAGATGGAACAGGCTGTCGCTCGTACCTTGCTCGACCACCACCCAGGTCTTACGCCGGTCCTGGCCTCGCCCCGCTTCCGCCAAATGTTCGATTTTGTACTTGTACCAGACACACACACGCAGCGAGGCCGGCGCGCGGATCGGATCGCCCGCCATGAGTTCGGCCATGCCGCGCAGTTCGGCGTAACCCTGGGCCGCCGAACGTACCAGTGCGGTCGGTACGTTCTCGAGCATGCGCTTGTCCGCCAGGCAGTGCAGCGCGCCATAGAGCATGCCTGCGGCGAGCAGCCCCAGCAGGCTGGTAACGAGCCACAGCGGGCCGGCCTCGGCGAGGCGTATGATGGTGATCAGGTCGGCAACGGACGACATCACGAACAGCCGCTGGCGCCGACGCGCTCAGCTGAACAGCACGCGCAGATCTGCGTCCTTTTTCTCGACGGTACTGAATTCCAGCGGCGCCTGGCTGCAAAAGCCGAACCACCGCGCCAGCAACAGGTCGGGGAAGGTCTCGATGCGGATATTGTTCACCGTCACCGACTCGTTGTAGTACTCACGGCGATCGGCGATGGTGTTCTCAAGGGTCGTGATGCGGTCGCGCAGATGTTTGAACTGCTGGTCGGCCTTAAGCTCGGGATAGCGCTCGGCTACCGCGTAGAGCTGGCCTAGACTGCGGCGCAAATCGCCCTCACCGGCGCCGACCGCCGCCACGTCATGACGCTGGTTGGCACCGAACACCGTCGCGCGCGCGTTCGTGACCTGCACCAGGGTGTCGTGTTCATGGCGCATATATTGCCGGCAGATTTCGACCAGTTTGGGCAGTTCGTCGTGACGTTGTTTGAGCAGCACGTCGATATTCGCCCACGCCTTGCGCACATTGTGTTTGAGCGTCACCAGGCCGTTGTAGAGCAGGATGCCATAGCCGAGCAGCGTGGCGACGATGACTAAGGTGGCGATGGTGCCGATGTTCATGGTGGTCTTGCTCCGTGCGGCGTCGTTGTGAGGCTATTATGGGCGATGTCATCGGCAACCAGGGCGACGGTCTTGACCATAGTGCGGCGCTCTCGCCCCCGCGAACGGAGAACAGGCCATGCGTGGCGACGCGAAAGTCATTGAATCTCTCAACCGTGTGCTCAAGTTCGAGCTCACCGCCATCAACCAGTACTTCCTGCATGCGCGCATGTTCAAGAACTGGGGTTTGAACAAGCTCGATGACCACGAGTATCACGAGTCCATCGACGAGATGAAGCATGCCGACATGCTCGTGTCGCGCATTCTTTTCCTGGACGGCCTGCCCAACCTGCAGGACCTTGGTCGACTGCGCATCGGTGAGAACACCACGGAAGTGCTGAAGTCCGATCTGGCTCTGGAGAACGACGCGATTCCCGAATTGCGCGCGGCCATCAAGACCTGTGAAGCCTGCGCCGATTTCGTTTCGCGCCAACTGTTCGTCGAGATCCTGGCGGCCGAGGAAGAACACGTCGACTGGTTGGAAACCCAGCTCGCTCTCATCGATCGCATCGGCCTCGAAAACTACCAGCAATCCCAGATCTAGGCTCCTCGTCCGGGCAGCTCGGCGCGCAGCCTTGTGCTGATTCTTTATTGCAAATGTTTCTCATTAGTACTAAGGTTTGCGTCACGCAATCTGAGCTGACAGCCATGTACGTCTGCATCTGTAACAACGTCACTGAACGCGACATTGAACAAGCCGTGCGCGCCGGTGCCCGCAGCCTCGACTGCCTGGCACGGGAACTTGCAGTGTCAACCGGTTGCGGGCAGTGCTTATGCGCCGCCGCCGACGTTCTGCACGAGGTCTTGCACGCCGTCGGCAGACGCGACTGCGCCGTTACCACCGAGTCCGCCAGCGCTTACTGAGCGGCGGCGAGATCCGCGCCCGGCCAGCCCGGCGCCTACCGTTTTGTTTAGTTTTCGACCGGTCACCCGGCCGGTCCTAATGGAGGATATTCCATGCGGTCGCGTCTTTCTTTTGTCCTCGTGTCAGCGCTGCTGGCGGCAGCCTTGCCGGCGCTCGCCGCGCCTACCCCCAGTCTCGAAGAGCTGTGGCGAGTGGTGCAGCAGCAGCAGGCGACCATCGAACAGCTGAACAAAAAGCTCGACACCACGCTCGCCCAGCTCGCTCAGACTGAAACCAAGCTGGTCGGTACCCAAAGCCAACTCGCTGACAACGAGAAAAAGATCGAAGCGACCGCCGACGCCGTCGAAGCGCAAGCCACCACCGGCAGCAAATCGACCTCGCCGAGCTGGGCCGAACGCACCAGCCTGGGCGGTTATGGCGAGCTGCACTACAACCATCTGGACAACGATGGGGTGGCGGGCGGCGAGCTCAATCGCACCGACCTGCATCGCTTCGTGCTCTACGTCAATCACGAATTCAACGACTGGCTGCGCTTTGGCTCCGAGTTCGAAGTCGAGCATGCGGTGGTCTCCAGCGAAGATCCGGGCGAGGTCGAAATCGAGCAGGCCTGGGTCGAAATGGACCTGAACGAGCGGCACCGGCTGCGTGCCGGTCTAGATCTGCTGCCGATCGGTATTCTCAATACCACCCACGAACCCAACACGTTCTATGGCGTGGAACGCAATCCGATCGAATCCGAGATCATTCCCACTACGTGGTGGGAAGGCGGCGTCGCGGCGTCGGGTGAGTTGCGGCCCGGCCTGTCCTATGACGTCGTCATGCATACCGGTTTGACCATGTCCTTCACCGGTGACGATGCCTTCCGGCCACGCGCCGGCCGCACCGAGATCGCCGAGGCCGACAACAACGATGTCGCTTTCACCGGGCGCTTGCGCTACACCGGCATCGCTGGCTTGGAACTTGCCGCATCTGGTCAATACCAGGCCGATTACACCGGCACTGCCGACAGCGCCAAAGCCGCCGCCTATCTACTCGAGACCCACATCGACTATCGTCATGCCAGCGGTCTGGGCCTGCGTGCCCTGTATTCGCGCTGGCAGTTGGGCTCAGATCGCAAACACGGTCTCGACCCTGCCAGCCGTGGCGCCGATCACCTGCAGGGCTGGTATATCGAGCCTGCCTATCGTTTTGCCTTAACCGGTCTACTGCCCGTGCCGGGTGAGGTGGGACTATTCGGCCGCTACGCGCGCTGGGATCAGGCCGATGGTCTGGGTGCCCGCTTCCGCAACTACGAACGAGTCTCGCTCGGTCTGAATTACTGGCCAGTGTCGCAGGTAGTGTTCAAA
>JANMJF010000597.1:0-6663 GCA_031371245.1 Pseudomonadota bacterium
TCCTGAATATCGTCCGATGGGCCATCGCGCAGATGCCGCCGCGCCGCGCCCCAATACAACTCGGCGCGCACGTCGCGACTCGCGTCCCAGCGCAGTCCCGGTCCGGCGGCGAGCAAGGTCTGCGGCAGGTCCGCCGCATCATGTTCGTTCCAGGCCCGACCCGCGTCGATGAAGGCCACCAGCGACAGCTGGCCGTCGCTGTCGCGCTTGCCGATGCCCGGCATGGCCAGCTTGATCAGGGGCAGGCGGTATTCCACGGAGGCCGACCAGCCGTTGTCCTTGACCACGCGCGAACGCCGATAACCGCGTACCGATCCATAGCCGCCGATGGCGAATTTTTCGAGCGACAACAGCGGCTCGCCGGCGTCCTGCCAATCGGCGCGCAGGAACACGCTGCCGGCGCGTGGCCCGATGGTGTGCAGCCATTGCGCCTGCACTAGCGAGGTATGGAAGCTTGAGTCAGGCAGGTCGGGCACAGGGTCGCGATGCGCGGTCCCCCCCAGTCCACGCAGGCCGAGACTCCAGGTATAGCGCAGACTCAATACATCGTTGCGGGTGCGCTCCAGCCATTGCACGCCGAGGCGCGCCGCCTTCACGTTCAAACGTCCGTTATCTGCGCCGGGACTGAATGAAAAGGCTTCGCCGCGCAGAAAACTTTCGCTCTGGCGCGAAGTAAAGCGCAGGAAAGCGCCGACCTGACGCCCACTGCGCCGCCACAGCGCTTGTGACAGGCCGAGCTCCGCACCATGGGCGCGGGTCTTGGCGTCGAGTACCGAGAATTGTTCTTCAACCAATTGCGAACTGTAGATCGAATAGCGGCCAGACAGTTCGGTGCCGAAGCGATTCAATGGCGTGCGAAAACGCAGATCGAAATCGTGCAAACCCGAGGATTTGCCCAGCGCGAGGTCAACCTGGTCGCCACGCCCCAACAGGTTGCGCACACTCGCCCCCACTTCGCCGCGCACCTTGCCGGCGGTGGGCGAACGATCATTGGCGAGACGCAGGCTGGTGCTGAATTGTGCGCCCTCCTCGACGGTCACGTTCAAGACACTGCGGCCCGGCGCTGAGCCGGGCTTGAATTCGGCGCGTAGATTTTCGACCACTTGCTCAAGCAGCAGCAGGCGCAGATTGTCGTTCAGGCGGTCGACATTGAGTGGCGCGCCTAGACCCGCGCTGAGCCGCTGTCGCAGGTAATCTGCCGACACGCGTTTGGCGCCGATGATCTCGATGCGCTCGATGCTGCCTTCGACGACTTCGATGCGCAACGTGCCGCTGTCGAGATCCTGATTCGGCACCATCGCACGCGAAGTACGAAAGCCCGCTGCCGCATACGCATCGTCGATGCGCTTGCGCAGTGATTGCAGATCTTCGTCAGTGATCGCGCGACCGGTGTAATCGGCGCCAATGGCATCAAGCGTGCTGGATGCAATCGCGCTATTACCGCTAAACATGACACGGGCGAAGGTGGCGGTGGCCGGTGTGTCAGCACCTACCGCAGCCACGGGCGCGAGCAGCAGCGCCAACACCATTGCGGGTCGAGAAACTTTCATAGTGTGCGGGTCTCAATGCCCGTCGTGTGGGCTCACGGATGCGAGTCTTCGAGCGCGTCGAGATGGTAGGGTGGCGCGGGCGCGGGCGGCAATCCCGATCTTGCGCTGTTAGCGCCAACCCCCTCAGTGCAATAGATCGGCCGCCCACAGCGGCTCAGACATGGCCGAGAACTGCTCGCGCAATTCGAGTACATGGCGTTCCCAATAAGCCTGCGTGTTGAACCACGGAAAGGCGCGCGGGAAAGCCGGATCGTCCCAGCGCCGGCCGAGCCAGGCGGCGTACTGCAACATGCGCAGGGTGCGCAGGGGTTCGACCAGCGACAGCTCGCGCGGATCAAAATCGGCGAACTCGTGATAGCCCTCCAGGATGGCGGCAAGTTGGCTGCGCTGTTCCTCTGGATAGCCCGACAACAGCATCCATAAATCTTGCACCGCTGGAGCCATGCGCGCATCGTCGAAGTCGACAAAGTGCGGCGCGTCGTCGCGCCACAACACATTGCCGGCATGGCAATCACCATGCACGCGCCGCCACACCACACCCTCGCACTGTGCGAAACGTTCGCTACACAGACGCAACAGATCGTCCGCCAGACTGCCATAGGCAAGCTGCAGATCAGCCGGCAGACAATGGGCCTTTACATACTCCACGCTCTCGACACCGAAGCCCTGCACATCGATGGCGGGACGATGGCGAAACGGGCGGCCGAAACCGACGGTATGCATGCGCGCCAGCATGCGACCCATGGTCGACAGCGCATCACGCTGATCGAAATCCGGCGCGCGCCCGCCGCGCCGCGGAAACAGCGCAAGGCGCTGCTCGCCGATGACGTGCAGGCTGTGCTTGGCATCCTTGCCCAGAGGCGCGACCACCGGCAGGCCCTGGCGCGCAAGTTCAAAAGTGAATTCGTGTTCTTCGCGGATGGCCGCGTCGCTCCAGCGTTGCGGGCGATAGAACTTCGCGATCAGCGGCGTGTCGTCTTCAACCCCCACCTGATAGACGCGGTTCTCATAGCTGTTCAGCGCCAGCAGGCGCCCGTCGGTGACATAACCCTGCGCTTCCACGGCCGCCAGAATAAAATCTGGCGTGAGGGCATCGAAGGGATGCAGGAGCGCGGCGTTCAGCTGCGCAACTTGGCGGCCAGCGCCGCTATCTGGTCGAGTACCGGCAGCACCTGCTCGCGGTCGTCGGACGGCAGACCATAGACCAGATAGGAATAGCCCAGCGCTATCTGTGCGCGTGCTTGGGCTTCGTCGAGCGGCGCATAGAAATAGGACAAGGTGAGGTCCTCGTAACGACGGCCACGGCGCGCGCAAGCCTGCTTCAGACTCGCGATGGTCGCACCTCCCTGGCGACCGCCGACCGGCAGCCAGCCATCGGCATACTCGGCAACCCGATCGGCGACAAATTTCGAATTGGCGCCCAGCCAGATAGGCGGTCCGCCGACCTGCACCGGTTTCGGGTAGGACCACAGTTTATTGAAGTCAACGAACTCGCCGTGAAACTCTGGCTCGTCCTCGCGCCAGATGGTCTTCATCGCCAGGATACGCTCGCGCACCACGCGCCAACGGGTATCAAAGCTCACCCCGTGGTTCTCGATCTCCGGTTTGTTCCAACCGGCGCCGACGCCGAAGATGAAACGGCCGTTGGACAGGCGATCGAGGGTCGCAACTTCCTTGGCCAGCGAAATGGGATGCCGTTGTGAGACCAGGCAAATGCCGGTGCCGAGATGAATGCGTTCCGTGACGGCCGCACAGGCGCCCAGCGCAACGAACGGGTCATAGGTGCGCAGATAGGGCGCCGGCAACTTACCATCGGCAAAGAATGGCGAATGGGTGTCGAGCGGGATATGGGTGTGTTCGGGCAGGAACAGACCATCCAGACCGCGCTCCTCCACGGCCCGCGCGAGTGCCGTTGGCTGGATAGATTTATCCGTCGCAAACATGATGACGCCGACGCTGACCTTGGCCATGACACTCTCTCCTGCTTAGAACTCATCACGTCGCCCATGATAGCGCGCACGCGGCAGCTCACCACGCTCTCCCTCCGACGCCCGACATCGATCTGGGTGGTTGCTGCGTCGTCACAGTAGTACTAGGGGCGTGTAACCTGAGCGCCCCACTGACAGGAGCGCAGCCGTGAACCATCCCCCGACTACCGTCATCGGTCTTGGTTCCATGGGCAGTGCTGTGGCCGCCCGCCTGGTCGAAGCCGGCGTGCCACTCACGGTATGGAACCGTACGCCGACTCGTGCCTACGCGTTCGCAGGCCGCGCGCGCGTTGCGCACAGCGCCGCCGAGGCCTGCGCTGGAGCCGAACTGGTGGTGCTGTCCTTGAGCGACTACAGCGCCGGCATCGAAGTCATGGACGACGTTGCCAACGAGGTCGAACTGGCCGACAAAACCCTGGTGCAATTGACCAGTGGCTCGCCGGCCGACGCGCGCACCATGGATGCCTGGGCCGGCATGCACGGCATGCATTATCTGGACGCCGCCATCGTCGCCTATCCGAACGCCGTCGGCAGCGCACAAGCGATGCTGTTCTATGCCGGCGAGGAAGCGCGCTTCGAGCGCTACCATGGCACCCTCGGCGTGCTCGGTGGTGTCAGCCACTTCGTCGGTGAAGCGATCGGCGCCGCCGCTACGCTCGACTGTGCGGTGCGTGAGTACTATTACGGCGCGACCCTCGCCATGCTCCACGGTGCGGCGCTATGCGAGTCCGAACAGCTGCCGCTCAGCCAGTATTTTCAGACCGTAAAAACGCTCGCGCCACTGCTCAGCAAGACCGCCGACAGCGCGCGCACGATGATCGATCGCGAGAGCTACACCGGCGTCGATTGTGCGCTCCATACCCATATCGTGGCGCTGCGCCACATTCAGCGCTTGAGCCACGACAACGACGTAGATACGCGCCTGCCGGATCTGCTCATGGCCGCCTACAAGAAGGCGGCGGCTGGTCACGGTGACGAGGAAATCGCGGCGCTATTTGAGGTCTTGCGCAAGACGCAAGACTGAAGCCGGCGTCGCTCGCAACGTCCAGGAACTGCGCGAGCGCCCGGCCGAGAATCAAGTTTCTCGATAGACCACGGCGCCCTGGGCGCGGAACTCCATGGCCTTGTCCTGCATGCCGCGCTCGAGCACATCCGCTGACTCGCTCACGCCCTGGGCGGCGGCATACTCACGCACTTCCTGGGTGATCTGCATGGAACAGAACTGGGGCCCGCACATCGAGCAGAAATGCGCGAGCTTATGACCTTCCTCAGGCAGGGTCTGATCATGAAACTCACGGGCGCGATCGGGATCGAGGCTGAGATTGAATTGATCCTCCCAGCGGAAATCGAAACGCGCCTTCGACAGTGCGTTGTCACGGATCTGCGCACCCGGATGGCCCTTGGCCAGATCAGCCGCGTGGGCCGCGATCTTGTAGGTGATGATGCCTTCCTTGACGTCGTTCTTGTCTGGCAGACCGAGATGTTCCTTGGGCGTCACGTAACACAGCATGGCGGTGCCGAACCAGCCGATCATGGCCGCGCCGATGGCCGACGTGATGTGGTCGTAACCCGGTGCGATGTCGGTGGTCAGCGGCCCTAAAGTGTAAAACGGTGCCTCGCCACAGACCTCAAGCTGCTTGTCCATGTTTTCCTTAATCATGTGCATGGGCACGTGACCGGGGCCTTCGATCATGACCTGCACATCGTGCCGCCAAGCGACCTTGGTCAACTCGCCGAGGGTTTCAAGCTCGCCGAATTGGGCAGCATCGTTGGCATCGGCGATGCTGCCGGGACGCAGGCCGTCGCCGAGCGAGAAGCTGACGTCATAGGCCTGCATGATTTCGCAGATGTCTTCGAAGTGCGTGTAGAGGAAACTCTCGCGATGATGGGCCAGGCACCATTTAGCCATGATCGAGCCGCCGCGCGAGACGATGCCGGTCACGCGCTTGGCCGTCATTGGAATGTAAGCCAGACGCACGCCGGCATGAATGGTGAAGTAGTCGACGCCCTGCTCGGCCTGCTCGATGAGCGTGTCGCGAAAGATCTCCCAGGTCAGCGCTGCGGCGTCGCCGTCGACTTTCTCCAAGGCCTGGTAGATAGGCACGGTACCGATCGGCACCGGTGAGTTACGGATGATCCACTCGCGAGTCTCATGAATATTCTTGCCGGTCGAGAGATCCATCACCGTGTCGGCACCCCAACGCGTCGACCAGGTCATCTTGGCGACCTCTTCTTCGATGGTCGAAGTCACCGCCGAGTTACCGATATTGGAATTGATCTTCACCAGGAAGTTACGTCCGATGATCATCGGTTCGGCTTCCGGGTGATTGATATTGGCCGGGATGATGGCGCGACCGCGCGCGATTTCGTCGCGCACAAATTCGGCAGTCACCAGCGGCGGAATGGCGGCGCCGAAGCTGTGTCCGGCATGCAGGTGCCCGCAGGCGGCGGCGAGTGCCTCGTAGCGCTGATTCTCGCGAATGGAGATGAATTCCATTTCGGGTGTAATGATGCCCCGACGGGCGTAGTGCATCTGCGTAACATTGACGCCGGCCTTGGCCCGGCGCGGCGCGCGACGATGGGTGAAATGCAAATGCGCGAGGCCGACATCGGCGGCGCGTGCACGGCCGTAGCGGGAGGTCAGGTCGGACAATTCCTCGGTGTCGCCGCGCTCGATAACCCACGGCTCGCGCAGCGCCGGCAGGCCACGACGCAGATCGATGTGCGCCTGCGGATCGGTGTAAGGGCCCGACGTGTCGTAGACCGTGATGACCGGGTTGGCCTCCAGGCCGCCACGCACCGCCGTGCTGTGTTGTTCAATTTCGCGCATCGGCACACGGATGTCCGGCCGACTACCGGTGACATAGATTTTGCGTGCGCGCGGGAAGGGTTGGATGGCCGCGTCATCGACGGCGGCGGATTCGCTCAAGGGGAGTTCGGGAACGGCATTCATGGCTAGCACCTCGTAGGCTCGCACACCGGCGCATATGCCGGCGTTATCGATGGGAGCACCAGGAGGGCCACTGCTTTCCTACGCCGGCATCACCCGGGTCAGGTTCGAAGGGTATGTTCTCAGCCCCACCTCGCAGTGGAGCACCCCTAGCTACGCTCGTCGCCGCACTATG
>JANMJF010000663.1:0-8546 GCA_031371245.1 Pseudomonadota bacterium
GTGGGGCTAACGATCAGTTGTTCGCGCTGGCCTCGGATTACCGCCTGCTCGATATCACTATGTCGATGGATCTGGCCTATCTCGCGCCCTATCACGTGATGTTCAAGGGTGATGTGGTGAAGAATCTGGGCTTTGATCGCGAAGAGATCATCAAGCGTACTGGCGGTACTACTTATCTCTATCCGAGCAGCGAACGCACCTTGGGCTGGATGTTCGAGGTGGCGGCCGGTTGGCCACAAGTCACCAAATTCCGCGACTGGCAAGTGTCAGCCAGCTACCGTTATCTGCAACGCGACGCCGTGCTGGATGCTTTTACTGATTCCGATTTCCATCTCG
Organism: Pseudomonadota bacterium; assembly: GCA_031371245.1. GTDB lineage: Bacteria > Pseudomonadota > Gammaproteobacteria > JADJYF01. The sequence continues at coordinate 337 of JANMJF010000663.1, forward strand.
GCGGTACCGATGCCAAGGGTTGGATAGTGGGTGGCAAGCTCGGGCTGGCGCGCAATACCTGGCTGCAACTGCGCTATATGTCGAGCGATGCGATCGATGGCCCGCCGCTCGGTATCGACACCTTGCAGGTCGATCTCAATGGCAAGTTCTAACCCCGTTGTAATAGGCGGCGCGCTGCTGCTGACCCTGGTGCTGACGGCGTCGGGGGTGCGGGCCGAGCCACCCACTGCCCAAGCCGCGCTGACCCGCGCCCAGGGCCTGCTGCGCCAGTTGGACGAGCAGAAACAGCAGCTGGAACTCGACAACGCCAAGCTCAAGGCGACCAGCGCGAGTCTTGAGCAGCAACTTAAGCGCGCCAACATCGAAGCGAGCGATCAACAAGCAGCAGCGACTGCCCGCTCAAAGGAAATCGAACAGAACGCGTTGAGCCTCGCCCATTCCAAAGCGCGTAACGACAAGCTCACCGTGCGCCTCAAGGAAGTGATTGCCAAATACAAAGACACTGGCCGCACTCTGCGCGATAGCGAAGCTGAAAAGACCAGCCTGCAGGGCCAACTCAACGCTACCCGCGCCGAACTTGCCGACGCCGAGAAGAAAAACCTGGCTCTCTACCAGACCAACCGCGAACTCATCGACAAGTACAAACAGAAATCACGCTGGACTTCGTTGTTGCAAAAAGAGCCCTTCGTTGGCTTCAAACAGGTGGAAATCGAGAACCAGGCGCAGACCTTTGAACACGACAACGCAGCGCAGCTGCGCGATAGCCAGCAGGACGCCGGTCGAGTGTCCGACTGAAGTCGGACCCACAGAAGCGGTGGGGCGAGCCGATACCGCGAAAGAATTATCGTGCAGTGCCGCAATTAGTGACCGCTTGCGTATAAAAGTGTCACCCGAGGCTGCTAATATCCCGGCCTATCCGCTGCCATGCTTAGCGTCGAGTTCTCGAATGCGCTTTAGCACGGGCACCTATCAGCTTGAAACTGGGATCTCGATATGTCGAACAAGCCCACGTCCATCGCCATCCTGCCGGTGATCCTGGCCGGTGGTGGTGGCACGCGATTGTGGCCGCTGTCGCGCGGGCATTACCCCAAACAATTTCTTGCCGTCGGTGGACAGGACTCGCTTCTACAACAAACGCTTACCCGTCTGGTCGGGACTGAGTACCTGAGTGCCGCCCCCGCCATCGTGGTCTGCAACGAAGAGCACCGCTTCCTGGTGGCCGAGCAGGCGCGGGTCACCGGGGTAGAACTGGCAACCATCCTGCTCGAACCGGTTGGCCGCAATACCGCGCCCGCCTTGAGCGCCGCAGCGGTCATCGCGTGCCGTGATGGCGCCGATCCGCTGCTATTGATGATGCCTTCCGATCATCTGATTGCCGATCGCGACGCTTTTCATCGCGCCGTGCAAGTCGGTGCCAAGCTGGCCGCGCAGGGTGAGGTGGTGACCTTCGGCATCGTGCCGACCCGCGCTGAAACCGGCTATGGCTATATCGAACTCGGCGCGCCACTCGCCGCACCAACGACCGCGCCCGGTTATGCCGTGAAGGCCTTCAAGGAAAAGCCCGACGCCGACACGGCACTGGGCTATATCGAGCGGGGCGGCTTCCTATGGAACGCCGGCATTTTCATGCTGCGTGCCTCGGTGTGGCTGGCCCATGCCAAACGCCTGTGCCCCGCCATCGTTGCGGCCGCCAGCCGTGCTATCGCTGATGGCCGTCAGGACGGTGACTTTTTCCGAGTGGAGGCCGAAGCCTTTAAAACCTCGCCCAGCGATTCCATCGATTACGCCGTGATGGAGTCCTTGAGCGTCGAAGGTGCGGTGCGCGTGGTGGCGCTCGACGCCGGCTGGTCCGACGTCGGCTCGTGGGCCAGCCTGTGGGACGTGTCCACTCAGGATGAACACCGCAATGTCAGCCGTGGCGACGTCTGCATCATCGACTCCCATGACAATCTGATCTTCGCCGAACACCGACTGGTGGCCACGCTTGGTTGTGCCGATATGGTGGTGGTGGAGACCGCCGATGCGGTGTTGGTGGCCGATAAGCGCCGTACTCAGGACGTCAAACAGGTGGTCGATTGGTTGACCCGTCAGAACCGCAGCGAACGTCTCATACATCGCAAAGTGTATCGGCCGTGGGGCACCTACGAGGGCGTAGATGCCGGTGACCGCTTCCAGGTCAAACGCATCGCGGTCAAGCCGGGGGCGTCCTTGTCATTGCAGATGCATCATCATCGCGCCGAGCACTGGATAGTGGTGCAGGGCACGGCACGCGTCACACGCGGCGAGGAAGTTTTCCTTCTAAGCGAAAACCAGAGCACCTATATTCCGCTGGGTGCCACCCATCGCTTGGAGAATCCTGGCACCATACCCCTTGAAATCATCGAAGTGCAGTCCGGGCCCTATCTTGGCGAGGACGATATCGTGCGCTTCGAAGACAAGTACAAGCGGGCATGAGTGTGCGGGCCACGGGCGTTCGGCCACGGTCGATTAAACATTCTTTCCAGGTAGATTCGGAGCATCAACTTATGTCCCTGCCATCAATTCGCTATCTTGCCGCGAGCTTGTTTCTGTGTGTGTCCGTGCTCGTGCCGGTGCGGCCGGCCACGGCCGAAGAGCCAAGCGGTGATTATCAAATCAAGCCCGGCGATGTACTCATGGTCAACGTCTGGAAAGAGCAAGACTTGACCATGGAGGTGCTGGTTCGTCCGGACGGCAAGTTCAGTTTTCCGCTGGCCGGTGACCTGGAGGCCGCCGGCCATTCCGTCGAGCAGGTACGCCAGACCTTGATCGGCAAAATCAGTTCCTATATTCCCGACGCGGCGGCGACCGTGATGGTGAAGAACATCGAGGGCAACCGCGCCTACGTGGTCGGCAAAGTCAGCCGTCCAGGTCCGGTCACCATGTCCCAGCAGACCAATGTCATGCAGGCCCTGGCGATGGCCGGCGGCACCGTGCAGTTTGCCGAACTCAAACACATCGTCATTCTGCGCGGACAAGGCAGCGCGCAGTCGGCTATCGCGTTCAATTACGATAAGGTGCAAAGCGGCGAGGGCCTCGAGCAGAACGTGGTGTTACAGCCCGGCGATGTGGTGGTGGTTCCCTAAGTCGGCATGTCACGACCAGGCAAATATCGACTGATGCGGCGTGTCCATATCACGCTTGTGCTGTTGTTGGTGGCAGCGGCGTCGATGGCAGACTCGCTGTATACGCTTGCGCCGCGTGTCGGCGTGAGCCTGCGTGGCGACAGCAATCTGTTGCTCGGTTCGCGCGATCACATCGTGACCGGCGGTGCCGATACCAGCGTGAGTTTCGACCTCAACCGCCAGGCGGCGGGCTGGAAGTCCGATCTCGTGCCGCGGGTCAATCTGCGCCGTTTCGTGGTCGATAGTGGCTTCGACGCCGACGAGTATGGCGTCAACTTCAATAACGATTACACCGGTGAATACCTGGCGGCCGCGCTCGACGTCGGCTACAGCCACGATTCCACCCTGATCACGGAAGCGACCGACACCGGCTTGTCCAAGGACGTCATCGCTCGCGATAGCATCGATGTGTCGCCCTCGCTGACCTGGCTGATGAATGAGCGCTGGCAGACGCAGTTCTCGGTGCTGTTTAACGATACCTCCTATGCCAGTACCGCCAGCGGTCTGCTCGACTATCGTTATCTTATGGGCTCAAGCCAGGTGTCCTATGCCTACAACGACACCACACAGTTGTTCACGACGTTTTTCGTCAGCGATTTCGACGTTGCGTCAATTGGCAACCACACGCGCACCTATGGTCTGCAAACCGGCATGACCAAGGTGCTGACTGCGACCCTGCGCGTCACGGGTTCGGCCGGCTACGTGATCAGCGATATCGACAGCATCGAGCGCACTCCGATGCTGGTGCTGGACCCGCCACCGCCCCACCTTGCGCTAGTTGAGAAGAATGTCACGGCCCAGTCGAATGGCCCCATCGCCAATTTCTCATTACTGAAGCAGTTCGGCCAATCGTCGCTCGCCAAGTTCGAGTATTCGCGACAGTTGAGCCCCGGCGGGCGCGGCACTCAGACCATTTCGGATCACATAGCGCTGCGGGCCGATTTAAAGCTTAAGCAGAATTGGCTGCTAATCTTGAGTGGAGCGCAGGACATGCGGACTTCGCAGGGTGGTCTGTTCGCGAGTGATTCCGACCGCGATTTCACTGAAATGCGCGGAGCTTTGCGCTATGAGTTCAGCCGCGAATGGTCCACCACCGGCACCTACCGCTTCGCCTACAGGCAGAACACCGGCTTGTCTACCGATGCCGCGAGCGGTCATGCGGTCATGCTGAGCCTTGATTACAACGGCCTGCCTAGGGCCATTTCATCACTTAACGGGCTGTAAACATGGAAGAGGGATTGCTGTCGAATTTTAACGTCAGGGACGTCATCAAGCGTCGCCTGCCACTCGGGCTGATGGCGCTGGCGTCGCTGCTGCTCATCACCATAGGCGCTGCACTTGGTCTGCCATCGGTCTACCAATCCCGCGCCATCATCCTGATCGAACAGCAGGAGATCCCGCAGGATCTGGTGCGCTCGATGGTCACGAGCTTTGCCGACCAGCGCATCCAGGTGATCTCACAGCGGGTACTGACCAATGCCAACCTGATCTCGATCATCGAGAAATACAATCTCTACGCCAAAGATCGCAAGGACAAGCCGCTGGAAACCATCGTCGAGGAGATGCGCGAAGACGTCGCCGTCACGCCGATCAGCGCCGACGTCGTCGATCCCAAACAAGGCCGTGCAGTGCAGGCCACCATCGCCTTCGATCTGTCCTACCAAAGCGAACACGCCGAAACCGCTCAGCGTGTCGCCAACGAACTGGTCAGTCTGTTCCTCAATGAAAACCTGCGTCAGCGCCAGGAGACCTCGACTCAGACTCTCAATTTTCTGACCGAGGAAGGCGAGAAGCTGCGCAAGCAGGTCGCCGATGTTGAAGCGCGACTGGCCAAGTTCAAAGAACACAATCACGACCAGCTGCCGGAACTGCAGAATATCAATCTCGAAATGAAGAATCGCATGGAGAGCGATATCCGCCAGATCGACAACCAGATCTCCTCGCTGGAGCAACAGCGCGTTTATCTGGAGTCGGAGCTCGCCCAACAGCAGCCGAACTCGATGCTGTACTCGACCACCGGCGAGCGCATTCTGGGCTCGGCTGATCGCCTGAAAGTCATGGAAACCGAGTTCACGCAGCTCGCTGCACGTTACGGTGCGGCCCATCCCGACGTGGTCTCCAAACGCCGGGAACTCGACGCACTACGCGCCGAGGTCAAGCACAAAGACGACGGCTCGGAACTCGCGATCCGTCTCAAGGACGCGCGTGCCAAGCTCGCGTCCGCCCGTGAGAAGTATTCCGCCGATCACCCGGATGTGAAGCGCATGGGCCGCGAGGTCGCGAGCCTCGAAGCCGAACTTGTTAAGTCCAATGCGTCGGCGCCGTCGGTGCCAGTCAATGCACTGCCCGACAACCCTGCTTACATCCAATTGAAGGCGCGACTGGAAGCGACCAATTCCGACTTGCGCGCCTCCCGTGCCCAGCGTGGCAGCTTGAACGCCAACATCACGGCGCTGCAATTGGCTCAGACCAAAGGGCCGGAGGTGGAACGCGAATACCGTACCCTGACCCGTGACTACGAAGTCGCGCAGACCAAGTACCAGGAAGTGCTGTCCAAACGCCAGGAAGCTGAGCTGTCCAATAATCTCGAAAGCGAGAAGCAGGGCGAACGCTTCACCCTCATTGAGCCGCCGGTGGTGCCGCAAAAACCGTCCAAGCCCAATCGTGTGGCCATCGGCCTGCTCGGCGGGGTGCTGGCTTTTGCCGGTGGCATCGGTTCGAGCACGCTGGCGGAAGCGCTGGACCAGCGTGTCTACGGTCGCGCCGCCGTGCTGCGCCTGCTCGGTGTACCGCCGCTTGCGGTCATCCCTAACATCGATTCGACCAGCTCACTACGTCGGCGCAAACGTAACTGGATGCTGGCCCTGGCCGGCGCCTTGCTGGCGCTTGCGCTGTTGGCTGTCGGCTTGCACCTGTTTTACAAGCCGCTCGACGTCCTGTTTTTCGTGATTGCGCGCAAGCTCGGACTGTAGACCATCGCGGATGCGTTCCGCTCACGGGATAAACTGAAATGGAAAGAATCAAGCAAGCTCTCGATAAAGCGCGTCTCGAACGCGCCGCCGAACCCGTCGTGCCGGCTCGGCGGGCGGACGAGGCGGGCGGCGCGTCGGTGACGGCTGCGGATATCCAGTATTCCCAGACGCGCGTACAGGCACTGGACCCGACAGTCCTGCGCGAGCACCGCATCATCTACGGCAGTGACGATGCCATCGGCTTGACGGCCTACAAGATGCTGCGTACACAAGTCATGCAGCGCATGGCGGCGCGCGGCTGGAACGCGCTGGCCGTCACCAGTCCCGCGCCGGGCGATGGCAAGTCGCTGACGGCTATCAATCTCGCCATCAGCCTCGCGCGCGAGATGCATCAGACGGTGCTGCTGGTCGACATGGATCTGCGCAATCCATCGCTGCAGAAATATTTCGGACTCAAGGTCGAGCAGGGCATCGGTGACTATCTGCTGCATGGCGTGTCGATGGGTGAGATCCTGATCAACCCCGGCATCGAGCGCCTGGTCTTGCTGCCGGGGCGTGAGCCGCAGTCGAATTCCTCGGAGATCCTCGCCTCGCCGGTGGTCGGCACCATGGTCCAGGAACTCAAGCAGCGCTATCCCTCGCGCATCGTGCTGTTCGATCTGCCACCGGTGCTGTCGGCCGACGACGCCTTGTCTTTCGCGCCCTATGTCGATGCCTTTCTGTTGGTGCTGCGCGAAGGCAAGACCACCCGCGAGGAGATCCAGCAGTCCTTTGAAATGCTGAAGGACGCCACCATCCCCGGCACGGTGCTGAATGCGTCCGACGACAAAATCGCGACCTATTATTAAGCCGGCCAGCGCGCTATGTACGAAAAGCACTTTGGATTCCGAGAGCGTCCGTTCGCGCTGACGCCGGATCCCGCTTTTCTGTACCAGAGCGACAAACACAGCATGGCCTACGCCATGCTCGAATACGGCGTGCTGAACAATATTCCGGTGGTGCTGATCACGGGCGACATAGGCACCGGTAAGACCACCCTCATCCGCCATTTACTGGCGAGTCTCGATAACAACGTCATGGTCGGGCTGATCTCGAACACCCATCGTTCATTTGGCGACCTAATCCAATGGGTGACGATGGCCTATGGCCTGGAACACGAGGGTCGCGATAAGGTCACGCTGTATCGCCGGTTCGTCGAATTTCTGATCGACGGGTACGCCAATAACCGCCGCGCCGTGCTGATCGTCGACGAGGCGCAGAACATGGACATCGAGACCCTCGAAGAACTGCGCCTGTTGACCAACATCAATGCCGATAAGAGCATGGTCTTGCAACTGGTGCTGGTTGGCCAACCGCAATTGCGCCATACCTTGCAGCGCCCGGAACTCGAGCAGTTCGCGCAACGGATCGGCTCTGACTACCATCTCGAGGTGCTCGACAAGCGCGATACTCGCGAATACATCCGCCATCGTCTGGCGGTGGCAGGCAGTGGACGCAACCCCTTTGCACCCGACGCGATGGACGCCATCTTCGAATACTCGGGCGGTGTGCCGCGGCTGATCAATACCCTGTGCGATTCGGCCTTGGTGTATGTCTTTGCCGACGATCGGCAGCGAGTCACCGCTCGGCTGGTTACGCAGATGGTGGATGACAGGCGCCATCGCGGTTTGTTCGGTGCCGGCAATCGCGGTGTGGTGCCGGCGGTCCTGCCGCTGGAATTCCCACACGATCTCGATGTGCCCCCTGGGGACGAAGCGCAGGCCTGAGCCGCGCTTATCGCCCGTAAAAGCAGTCTGTCCGTCATGAATCCGACCCCTACCAAGATCAGCATAGTCGCCGGCGCGCGGCCGTATTTCATGAAGATTGCGCCGATCATCCGCGAGCTTGACCGCCATGCCACCGTGTTTGAATACCGCCTGGTGCACACCGGGCAGCATTACGATCGCGATATGAGCGATGTGTTCTTCGAGGAACTCGAGATCCCGAAGCCGGATTACCACCTGGATGTCGGCAGCGGCAGCCACGCGACTCAGACTGCCAAGATCATGATTGGCTTCGAGGATGTCTGCCGCAAAGATCGGCCGGATCTCGTGAT
>JANMJF010000707.1:0-6031 GCA_031371245.1 Pseudomonadota bacterium
CGCGGGCAATCGCCGGCAAGCCGTGGTGTCTGTTGCTGCGCTCAGAGGCCGAGTCGGCGCCGCGTGCGGGCAATGCCGCCCTTGTAGACGCCAGCGATGATGGCCTCGGCCTGGGCTTCGCTAATGCCGACCGGCTCGAAGCTGCTCGACCAGTGGATGCTCGATGAGGCGGCGTCGATGGCTGTGACGACCACCGTCGACACATACTTCGCGACGGGCAACGCGGTCTGTTCGTTAATGATGGCGTAGGTGAAGGTGCGTGCTTGCGCATCGTGCTGCTGGAGCCGCTCTTCGATCACCCCGCCGTTGGCCAGCGTAATGCTACGCACCGCGCCGACACCCGTGCCGGTGACGGTGAAATCTTTGATCATCTCGTTCTTCTCGAGACCGGCGAAATCACCGATCACAGCAAACACCTTATCGGCGGCCGCGGCCACCGTTTCCTCGACTACAACGCGCATTTTTCGCTCTCCTTGGCTGGTTTATCTGACGCTGGTCAGGCGCAGGCTTAGCGCACCTGACCATCAAAATTTCTCCGCTCGCAATACGACCATGTCGTCCGGATGCGTGGCCAGTAGCCGCTGCACCGTGTCTTGCACCTCACTCATCTGTGCGCGCAGCGAAAGCAGTTCCTGTCGGCCCCGTTGCGCTTCTTCGCGTGCTGCTACCAGTCCCTCAGTCGCGGCCATTGCGCGTGCCTCTGCGGCGGCGGTGCGCGCCGTGAGCGCGGCGAGTTCTTGTTGTGCGCGGACTTCGCTGGCCAGACGTAGCCCATGGTCTTTCTGGAACTCGTTCAGCAGCAGACTGGAGAGCGCCTGATAGGCGACCGTATCCGGCAGGTTGTCGTCGTCGTACACCACCAAATCAGGCAATACGGCAGCAACGTCTTCCGCGATCAAACCAAACTGGAGAGGCTTCTCACCTTGTTCGTCGCTGACTTTGTAGCGAAAGGTCACGGGCTGCAGTTTCAGCAGGGCGGCGCTGGTCTCTCCCATCGGTTGAATGTCTTCCTTGTAACGTCGCGATGAAGTCTGTACGCCCAGTTGCCCGGTCTTGCTGACCATGACTGCCGCGCCGCCCGTGACGGTCACACCGCGCACGCCGGCGATATAGGCTTTCAGTTGCGTTCCCTGCTTGCCGATGCGGATGGTCTTCGCCTCCTTGGCCACACCGACGTGACCGATGTCGATGTTGTAGCTGCCGGTAGTCAGCAGCGAGCCAGCGTCGGCACCGAGTGCGATGTTGCGACTGCCTGCAGTATTAGCATGCAAGGCATTGCTCCCGAGCGCGGTATTTTTGGCGCCGGAGATATTCTGAAACAGCGACTCGTCGCCCATGGCGGTATTGTTGCTGCCGTTAGTGTTCGCGCCCAGCGCGCCCCAACCCATGCCGGTGTTTGATTCGCCAGCGCTATTGGCGAACAGTGCGTAGGTACCGCCGGCGGTGTTGTAAGAGCCATTCGAATTCTGGCCGAGCGCCCCCCACCCGGTGGCGGTGTTGGCCTGACCGTTTATGTTGAGCGTGAGGGACAGGTAGCCGATCGCGGTATTGGACACGCCCGTGACATTGGAAGCCAGTGCGCCCCATCCGTCGGCGGTGTTGTGCACGCCGGTGGTATTGGCAACCAGCGCCAAGGCACCGGTGGCGGTGTTCTCCGTGCCGGTCAGATTGGAACGCAGTGCGCGATCGCCCGCTGCGGTGTTGCCATTGCCGGTGGTATTGCTCAGCAGGGTCTCGGCCCCCAGGCCGGTATTGGACTCGCCGAGGGTATTGGCACTGAGCGCTTGATAGCCGACGCCGGTGTTGAACTGACCGCTGCCCAACTGTAAAACCAGCGTGCCTACGCCGGTATTGAAGTTACCGTCACTCTCAAGCGCCGGGAAAACCGCGTGGGCACTATCGGCGACCGCGAACAGGCAAAGGCACAGGGGCAGACAGTAGCAGGTAGTTTTCATGACCCTTCCTTGGCGTAGTGTGTCTGATGGAAGAATACACGTGAGAGCGCTAGTTCGACACGAATAATCATGCCTGCCGAGTAGTACGGCCATACTCGTACGCATTTCGATTGCGCGGCGCGCTGCGGTTACCCTAAGTCCGATTGCTCCTAGGCCAGCCCCGGGATCAGCTGCGCCAGTTGGCCGGCACGGCGCACATGGGCGCGCATTAATTTTTCCGCCTGGGCGGCCTTGCCTGCCGCGATGGCGTCGATGATGTCGAGGTGCTGGCGGGCTGAGACGGCGCGCTGTTCGCGGTCGAGCAGACGCAGGAACTGCAGGCGATAGCCGGGTAATTCCATTAACTTCAGGCTGGCCGCCAGTCGCGCGTTGCCGGCCATGGCGACGATGCCGTCATGCAGCGGCACGTTGTTTTCCATGTGCGACAGTTCGTTGTCCAGTACGTCCTTGGCGAGCCACACGGCGCGCGCTTCGCGCAACCATGCGCGGTTGCTGCCCTGCGCGACCCGCGTTGCGGCGCGGCCAGCGGCGAAGCCTTCCAGACATTCGCGCATCTGAAACAGCTCGGCCAGATCGCTGCGCGTCATGCGTCGTACACAAGCACCGCGCTGATGCTGCAATTCGACCAGACCGTCGGCGGCGAGCTTCAGATACGCTTCGCGTAAGGTGCTGCGACCGACCGCTATCTGGCCCATCAGCTCAGCTTCGATCAGGCGTTGCCCGGGGGCCAGAAAGCCTTCGTGGATCTGGCGACGGATTTCGTCTGCAGCGATATCCGCAGCCTTACGCAGACTCTCTTGCGGGTCGCACGCCTGACTCTTCATGCCGGGTCTCCCGTGCCGCGCCGCAGCGTTGACAAGCTGAAATTAATGTCAGACATTTGCGTCAGTCTAAATCATTCGACTCGTGGCGCAAGCGTGCCAGCCAGGCTACGCGGACGGCGCAGCAAGCAGTGCAGAACGTCGAGCATTGCAGCCATCACCGGCCGCCATGCCGGCCACACAACGGAGAGCGTTTCATCATGAGTTTATGGCTGGATATGATCGGCGCGACGGTGCGCACCGTGACCACGAAATCCTTCGGTGTAACCCGCATTGCCGAAGCCGGCATGGAACACGTGGACACCGTCATCTTCATGCACGGCATCGGTGGCCACATGGAAGCCTATGCGAAGAACATCGTGGCACTATCCGAGCGCTTCCACACCGTCGCCTACGACTTCATCGGTCATGGCCTGTCGGCTAAACCCAGCGTCGACTACTCGCCGATGCTGCTGGTGCAGCATCTGGGCGAGCTGCTGGATACGCTGGGCCTGACGCGCGTGCATTTGTGCGGTGAGTCACTGGGCGGCTGGGTGGCGGGTTTGTTCGCCACCCAGCATCCGACGCGTGTGCAGCGACTGATCCTGAATACCTCGGCTGGTTTGCCCATCATCGGCGCCAAGGGCCGCCAGGATCTGCAAGAGCTGATCGATCTCAGTCGCAAAGCTGCGACCCAGGGCGCGCCGACCTTCGACAGCATTCTCAAGCGCATGAAGTGGCTGTTCCATCCGAATAACCACCACATGATCAGCACAGAACTGGTCAATACGCGACTGCGTTTCTATTCCCAGCCGATGATGAAGGACATAGCGCCACGGGTGCTCGCCATGATTGCCATGCATGACGACTTCCTCATTCCCCTTGAGAAGATTCAGGCCGAGACTTTGTTTCTGTGGACGACGGACAATCCGGTGCACGACGTCGAGACCGCGCGCCGCAGCTCGGCGCAGGTGGCAGGCGCGCAGCTCTATGTGATGAAAGCCGATTCCTGCCACTGGCCGCAGTACGAAGCGCCGGCCGAATTCAACGGCGTGGTGGCGCGTTTCCTCACGGACGGTGAGGCCTGAAGGAGCAAGTCAGCATGAACGAGACCCAGACCGTCCCCGGCCGTTATCGCGACGCCGCCCTCGGCTTTCGCAATCATTGGTACCCGGCCATGCGCAGCCGTGACATCGGTGAGGACGCGTTTAAGACGCTCACCGTGCTCGGCGAAGATCTGCTCTTCAAGCGGATCGATGGCCAGGTATTTGCGATTCGCAATGCCTGCATTCATCGCGGCTATCGCTTCTCGGAGCGCATCGAGTGCTACACGCGCAACACCATCACTTGTCCGGTGCATGCCTTTACCTACAACTTGCGGACCGGTGCGCTGGTCACGATCCCCAGCGATCCGCACAGCCCGCTGATCGGCAAGGCCGGCGTGCACTCCTATCCGGTCGAAGAGCTGAATGGCCTGGTGTTCGTATTTATTGGCGACCTGGTGCCACCGCCGCCCCTGGCCGATGACGTGCCACCGCGCTTCCTGGATGCCGGTCTGTTCGTGGTCGCCGCGATCAATGTCGAGTGTGGTTGCAACTGGCGGGTGGCAGCGGATTCGGGTTTCGATCCGAACCATATCTTCCTGCATAAAGACAACGGCCTCATGCGGCACTTCGGCATCGCCTTTCCGTTTGCCACGCGGCTGAAAGACGGTGACACCTTTGCCGAGATCGAATTGTTCGAAGGGGCCGGGCCGAAAGGACTCACCGATCGTTTGTCGGAAACCGAGCCGGTCTACGCCCATGTTTTCGAATGTGATGGCGAGACCGGGCGCATGAGTTCGATGTTCGCTCCAGACGGTGCCGACGGGCACGCCGCCCAGGCCTTTGGCGCGGTGTCAGGTTCGCTGTGGCTGCCTGGTGTGTTGAATGTCGATCCGTGGCCGATCCCCGGCATGTCCCATTTCGAATGGTGGGTGCCGATCGACGAGCACACTCATCGCTATTTCATCTGCTGGGGCAAATGGACCACCGAACCACTCGAACAGCTGGCCTTCAGAAACGAGGTCGAGACCAAGTGGGTGGCGCTCGGCTATGAAAATTTCAACCGCTACGACGTCGAACTGAACAATGGCATGCAGGCCTTCAATGCCGATCCTGAGCATGTTTATGGCTCGCGTCAGATCATGTGCCGTACCGACGGTTACACCATCGCCTGGCAACGCCTGGCATCGAAGCACAACCGCGGCCTGCAGCGCCGTTATGGCGGGCGTTGAGCCGCGCCTGTTCAGGAGTACCGCCTTGACAACCACACTCAGCACCCCTTCCAGCCTCGGTTATTTCATCGTCACCGCGACGGATCTGGCCGCCTGGCGGCGCTTTGCCGTGGACATTGTCGGCATGCAGGCGGTGGGACACGGCGCCGACCTCGTGCTGCGTCTGGATGCGCAGGCACAACGCCTGGTGATAACCGCTGACGCGCAGGACGATCTGCAGGCGGTGGGCTGGGCCTTCGATGATGCGATCGCGCTCGAAGCGGCCATCGCTCAGCTCGAATACCACGGGTTGAGACCGACACAGGGCAGTGCCGCCCTGTGTGCCGCACGCCAGGTCGAGCGCCTGGTGTGGGTCACAGACCCGAACGGTATCGACCACGAGCTCTACTACGGGCCAGCCATGGCACCGATGGACCAGCCCTTCCGCTCGGCGGTGTTGATGAGCGAATTCGTCGCGGGCCAGCTCGGTGCCGGCCACTTCGTCGCCATCGCCGCCGACAAGGCTGCGACTGGACACTTCTACCGCGAGGTGCTGGGTTTGCATCTGAGCGACTACATCCGTGGCGAAATCGCCCCCGGCGGGCCGATCCTCGATGCCACCTTCCTGCACGCCGCGACCGGCCGTCATCACTCGGTGGCCTTCGCTTGCGCGCCGCTGCCGAAGCGCGTGCATCATCTGATGGTCGAAGTCGCGGATATCAACGATGTCGGCCTCGCCCGTGAGCGTTGTCTGGCCGCCGGGGTGCCACTCATGATGGACCTCGGCCATCATCCGAACGACGGCATGTTCTCGTTTTACGCTGTCACACCTGGCGGCTTCGGGCTGGAGATCGGCGCGGGCGGGCGCATCATCGACCAACAGGACTGGCAGGTGCGCAGCTACTCGCGACTGAGCGACTGGGGGCACGGTCAGCCGTCGCGGCACTAGTGCGGTTGTGCAGAGCATTGGACGTGCCCGGTCGCCAGCGATGACAATGTTTGCCCCGCCATCTCGCAGAGGC
>JANMJF010000609.1:0-2570 GCA_031371245.1 Pseudomonadota bacterium
CATGCTGATGCCGAGCTTGCCAAGCGCGATGATCACGAACAGTCCCAACACCAGCAGGCGCGCTGTGCTGGCAATAAACTGGCGCAGGGTAACGTCGACGTTGCGCTTTTCCTGCAGGCGCAGCACTAAGCGCGCCAGCCAATTGGCGACGATGAAGCCGGCGATGAGAATAATGACCGCGCCTGCGATCTGGAAGGCGTAAGTGACCAGGAAGTTGACGACCAACTGTCCCACCTGCTGCAAGTTCACCAATTCCTGCGGCATCTTTTGTCCCTCCCATGTGTGACGCACTGTGCCCACGACGAGGCCCCAAAATCGGCAAATGCCCCGCGTCGGTACACCGATGTAAGGGTAATCCAGCGGGGTGGCGAGGCGCCGGCACGCCACGCCTATCAGACGCTGGAGTCCGGCTCCTGCGGTGCTTCGATATAACGTGCGAGGTACAGGCCTTGCGCGAGCATGAAAACGAAGGTCAGGGCCGGGCCACCGAACATATTAAAATTTACCCAGATCTCTTCGGCGAAATGGGCAGCGACGTAGAGGTTCAACACGCCCGAGAAAGCGAAATAGCCTATCCAGCTGAAATTAACCTGCCGCCACACCCCATCGGGCAATTGCAGCTGGTTACCAAGCATGGCGCGGATGAAGTTCTTGCCAAACAGTACTTCGCCGCCGAGCAAGATCAGCCCAAACAGCCAGTCGGAGACCGTCGAGCGCCATTTGATAATGGCCGGGTCGTGGAAAATCAGCGTAGCAACGCTCATCACGACCATGATGGCGAGGGTGATCCAGAGAATCTTGTCGATCTTGTGTCTGCACACCATAAGGATGCCGACCTGGGCAAGCGTGGCGAGCATGGCGAGCTGAGTGGCACAGGCCATATCCAACTGATCGACCGGCAGCGGTGCGTCCAGTCCGAGCAGGCCGAGCATGGCGTTGATAAAAGTATCGGCCAGGTCCGGCCACTGCTTGGCGCCGTAATAACCGCCGAAAAATACTAATAAGGGAAGAAAATCGAGTAGCGATTTCATGCGCTGTGGGTCAAATCCTTGGCCGTCGCGGCGTGCATTTTATGCTCTCAATGATAAGCGCGAATACGTGACGGCTATGCATGCGGCCGTGGGTGGACAAGGTTAAGCATTGTTACGTCGTTGTTACACTACGAGCGTAGGGGGTGCGAAAGCACGCATCACAGCGCGACGATGCGCACACGGTTGTCGTGGAACGCAGCGCCGCCGGTCGGTGCACCGGGATCGGCACCGGTCAGGGCATTGATACCGACCCCACCTTCAAAGGCCGCATTCGGCCAGATGCTCTCGGCGACGACTACGCCGGGTTGCAAACCATCGAAGATTTCTGCGTGCAGCCGTACCTGACCGCGGGTGTTGCTGAGTTCGACCCGCGCACCGTCCGTTACCCCTAAGCGTGTCGCATCCATGGAATGGATCATGACGGTCGGCCGTGATTCGCGCCGACGCGAGGTCGGCGTTTCAGTGAAGCTTGAATTGAGGAACTGGCGAGCCGGCGCGGTGACCAGTCGGAACGGCATGTCGGGGGTGGCGTTCTCGATCACGTCCCAGTGATCTGGCAGACGTGGCATGGCGGCTAGCGCGCCGGTGGGACCGAAGTCCACCGGGCCCAGCGCCGACCAGTCTGGCGCGAAGTGATAGCGCCCGTCAGCATGGCCGAAACCCTGGGTGAAATGGGCTTCGTCGAAGCTCGGTTGGGCATCTATCCAATGGCTGGTCTCCAGCGCGTCGACACTGCCCCAACCCGACTCACGCAGGGTCCAATCGACGATTTCGCGTGCCGTCAGGTCAAAGCCGCGATGGCGAGCCCCCACCCGCTTGGCCAGCGCGCAGATCACTTCATGATTGGAACGGCACTCACCCGGCGGCTCGACGATGCGGGGCCCGAAGTGGATGTGTTGTTGTCCACCGCTCTGATAGAGGTCGTCGTGTTCGAGGAACATGGTGGCCGGCAGCACAATGTCGGCGACTCGCGCGGTCTCGGTCATGAATTGTTCGTGCACGCAGACGAACAAGTCCGGCCGCGCAAAGCCACGATGCACGGTATTCAGATCAGGCGCGACCGACATCGGATTGGTGTTCTGGATCAGCATGGCGGTGACTGGTGGACCACCGCTCAAGGCGCGCGCCTCGTTGGTCAGCACCGCGCCGATGCGCGACTGATCGAGCAGGCGCACCGAGGGATCGCGCACATCGAGACCGTCGATCAGGGTGCGATCCCAGTGATAGATGGCGCCATTGTTGAACAGCACGCCACCACCTTGGTGCTGCCAGGCACCGGTCACGGCCGCAATCGAGGCGGCGGCGTGCATGTTGACCGCACCATTGCGCTGGCGCGCAAAGCCATAACCGAGGCGAAAGAAGCAGCGTGGATGACGGCCAACAAGGTGCGCGAAAGCCTCGATGTCGGCCGCTGGTACGCCGCAGATGGCCTGCGCCCAGGCCGGTGTGCGCGTGGCGAGGTGGGCCTCGAGTTCGCGCGGACAGTCGGTGTATTTGTCGAGATAGTCGCGGTCGGCATAGCCGTCGCGAAACAGCACG
>JANMJF010000718.1:0-4758 GCA_031371245.1 Pseudomonadota bacterium
ACCGATCTACATATTCTCGCCGGCCACTTGCCGAGTTGCGCGGCGGGCCGCGTGCTCGGACACGAAGGGGTGGGCGTGGTGACGAAGGTCGGCAGCGCGGTGACACGCTTCAAATGCGATGACCATGTACTGATCTCATGCATCACTGCCTGCGGCAGTTGCGAGTACTGTCGCCAACTGATGTTTTCCCATTGCGCCCAGGGCGGCTGGCTGCTCGGCAATCACATCGACGGCACGCAAGCCGAATTCGTGCGCGTGCCGTATGCCGATACCAGCCTGTATCACATTCCTGACGGCGCTGACGAGGAAGCCTTGGTCATGCTCAGCGATATTCTGCCGACGGCCTACGAATGCGGTGTGCTGAACGGCAAGGTCAAACCGGGCAGCACTATCGCCATCGTCGGCGCCGGTCCGATCGGTCTCGCCGCACTCCTGACCGCGCAGCTGTACGCACCGCTGGCGGTGGTGGTGATCGACAACAATTCTGAGCGTCTGGCGACGGCGATGCGCTTTGGCGCAACGGCCGTGGTCGATAGCAGCGACGGCCAGGCACTCGCTGCGGTCATGAATCTGACAGGTGATCGCGGTGTCGATACCGCCATAGAAGCGGTCGGTCTGGTGGCGACCTTTGAACTGTGCGAGGAGATTATTGCGGTGGGCGGTACGATTGCCAACATCGGCGTGCACGGCACCAAGGTCGATCTGCATATGGAGTACTTGTGGGACCGCAACATCACCATCACGACCAGGCTGGTGGACACCGTCAGCACCGCTTTGCTGATGGAGATGGTGCAGGCCGATAAGATTCGGGTGGCGGACATGATCACCCATCGGTTTCCGCTGCGAAGGGTACTCGATGCGTATGCCACTTTTGCCGATGCCATGGACAGCCATGCGCTCAAGGTCATTATCGAATCTGCGGCAGCGTGACCCCGGGTGTACGCGGCTAACCCCGTCAAGGCGCCAGCCGCGCGCGCATCGCCTCCAATTCTTTCTCGCGTTCGGGACTCGTGGCGGGGTAGCTCATGTGCAGGCCCTCCAGCCGGTCGACCAGGATGCGCGACACAATCAGGCGCGTAGTCTTCTTATCATCGGCGGGCACGACATACCACGGCGAACGTTCGGTGCTGGTCGCGGCCAGCGCCTCCTCATAAGCTTGCAGATAATTTTTCCATGAGTTTCGTTCTTCCAGATCAGCCAGGCTCATCTTCCAACTCTTTTGCGGATCGTCAATGCGAGCGATGAAACGCTTACGCTGTTCCTCTTTGGAGATATGCAGATAGAACTTGATGATGACCGTGCCATTATCGGACAGGTGTCGCTCAAGATCGGCTATCGATTGATAACGGGCACGCCACACCGCCTGGGCGTCGCGGGACGGCTCGGACAGGCCTTCGGCGATGAGAATCGCGGGATGCACGCGCGTCACCAGCACCTCTTCGTAATAGGACCGATTGAAGATGCCGATGCGCCCACGTTCGGGCAAGTCGCGGGTGGTGCGCCACAGAAAATCATGCTGTAGCTCGGTCGCGCTGGGATGCTTGAAACTAAAGACCTGGCAGCCCTGGGGATTGACGCCGGACATCACGTGTTTGATGGCGCCATCCTTGCCTGCAGCGTCCATGGCCTGAAATATCAACAGTATCGCGTGACGGCTGGACGCATAGAGCAACTGCTGTAGCGCGCTGAGACATTCGACGTGGTCACGGAGCTGCTGTTTGTAATGTTTCTTCGATGCGTAGACCGGGTCAATGCGCGTTGGTCGCTGGTGCAGATTGAGGGTGCGGCCGGCGGGAACACGAAAATCCTTGATCACAATCCGCATCGATAGAATTTCCTTGCAGTGGTGAGAGTCGCCGACCAACGGGGGCGGGCGCCGCATCGGACATTCCGTGCGTGCCGCAGGCCCGGCGGCGCGCGAGGTGAATGCGCCCCAATGTGCGCTGCTAATGCCTCGCAATCGGTGCGGCACCGCACTGTGCGCAGCCGCCCAACTGCGAAAATGCGAGCCGTTGTCCTGAATCGATTGAGGGCTCTTGGCAATCGCCGCACCGCTTACCCGAGCAATAGTACACAGTGTTCTTCGAGCGCTGCGGCATGGCCTGCTGTGGCCCCTGATTGTCATGACCTTGGTCGGCTGCGCTGGTCTGCCGCCCGGTGCGGGTTATGCCAGGAACGCCTCCACTGCCCTGGTCGATCCCCACAGTACGCGTCTCGGCGCGCGTATTGCCAAACTCAGCAGTGAGCATCCCGGCTTGTCCGGTTTTCGTATCGTGTCGGTTGGCGTGGACGGCTTTCTGACCCGCGCGCAAATTATCGACAGCGCGGAAAAAACCCTCGACCTGCAGTATTACATCTATCGCGGCGACGAAACCGGCCGGCTGTTGAATGCGGCGCTGCTGCGCGCCGCTGATCGCGGCGTGCGCATACGCGTGCTGGTGGACGATGGTGAGTCCGTCAGCGGTGACGAGCGCGTGATGCTGCTCGATGAGCATCCCTTGATCGAAGTGCGCGTATTCAACCCATTTGCCTATCGTGGTCACTCGTCGACCCTGCGCGGTCTTGAATATCTGTTCAAGCACACACGGCTCGACTATCGAATGCACAACAAGCTGCTGGTCGTCGATAACGCCGTCGCGATGGTGGGTGGCCGTAATATCGGCAATCAGTATTTTCAGATGGACCCGCAATCGCAGTTCGCCGATGACGACGTATTTGTGGCCGGACCACTGGTCACCACGCTCTCGGCATCTTTTGATGAGTTCTGGAACAGCCCTCTCGCCATCCCCGCACCGGCGCTGTCCGCGCTCGCCACAGACACAGCGCAAGGGTCCGACAGCCAGCGGCGCACCAGTAAGCGCCATGCCCCCGAACTGGACACTCTGCAGACCGACGGCGTTGATTACGGCTTGAAGCTTGCCTCGGGTGAGCCCTATGCGGGAATGCTGTCGGGGCAGCTGCCGCTGGTGTGGGCCCACGCCGAGGTCTTGAGCGACAGCCCCGGTAAACGGCAGGTGGTATCCGGCTCTGCGGCCGGCCGCCTGCTCATGCCAGCCGTGATCGAGGCCGCGCGTGGCGTGCAAACCGAGCTGCTGATCGTGACACCCTATTTCGTGCCGCTTGAAGCGGAACTGCAGCTCTTCGCCGAACTACGCAATCGTCATGTTCGAGTGCGGGTGCTGACCAATTCTCTGGAAGCGGCGCCGCTGCTGCTGGCACACGCCGGGTATGCGCCCTACCGGGCCGCGCTACTGGAGCGGGGAGTTGAACTCAACGAGGTCCGCTCATTGTTGAGCTATGCCCGTGGCAGTGGCCAGACCAGCACGATGTCCAGCTACGGCAACTACGCCCTGCACGCCAAGCTTTATATCTTTGATCGGCAGCGCCTGTTCATCGGCTCGATGAACTTCGACCAGCGCTCAAAACATTTGAATACCGAAATCGGCGTCATGATCGACAGTCCGGTGCTGGCGCAGCAGACCGCCGAGCGCTTCGAAGCCATGACTCAGCCGCAGAATTCCTATGTGCTTGCCTTACTCCCACATCATGCCGGCGACACGCCGGCCTTGATATGGCAGACCCGGGAAGCCGGTCAGATGGTCGAATACTGGCATGAGCCCGCGCGCCGTCGCTGGCATCGCTTAATGGTGCGCCTGCTCACGCTGTTGCCGATAGAAAGTGAATTATGAAAAGCCCCTGCACTGTGCTGCTTGGCCTCGTCATTTACCTGAGCCTGATACCGGCGGCGATAGCCGCGCAATCCGCGACGACACACACCGAGATTGTGCATTTGATCGACGCTGTCGAGCGCTCTAACTGCGAGTTCCTACGCAATGGCAGTTGGTACGACGCGCGCCAAGCGGCTACTCACCTACGCAACAAGTATCAACTGCTGTCGGCCACTGATCAGATCGCGTCGGCCGAAGACTTCATCACCAAGGCGGCGAGCCAGAGTAGTTTCAGCGGCCGAGCCTACGGCCTGCGATGCAGGGGCGGCGCACTTGTGAGCAGCGCGCAATGGCTGACCACTGCCCTCGCCAAATATCGCGGTGCGCTCGTACCGGACGCCGCGAAGCAGCCCACCGCAGACGCGGTGGACCACACCGTTTCATGCCGTCGCTAAAGATCAGTCGTCGGCCTTGATGCGAATATCGCTTTGTACAGCCCGCACATTCTCGGTGGCGCGCGCCATCGCCACTGCATTATTTATGTCTGCCTGAGTGCGCGCAGTACCACTTAACCACACCACGCCGTCCTTGTCGGTGTCGACATGAATGCGCCCGAGACTGGTGATGTGATCGGCGGCGAGCTTGGTCTTGATCTTGGTGGTAATCGCCGAGTCCGAAACAAATTCTTTGGGATGAGCGCGATCCGAATCCATATCCGCTGCAGCTGCCGCTGTGATCGAACCACCCATCGCGGCCGCTAAGGCGAGCGCTACTATCGTTCTAGTTGTCATGTCATTTTTCCTTGCATAGACAGCTTGAATGGTGTCATTCCAAGGCGCGCCATTCAGTTCGGCGCGACACATAGAAGCGAACTGCCAGTGTTTCGATCATCAGGCACGGATATAAGCGTTGTAGCGAACGGTGCGCAGTGTAAAAGCGGCAGAGAATGATGTAACGCGAACTGTGCTGAGTCCGACACCAGACACGCGCCCATACAACATTATCAGGAACAAGCCATGACCCTACGCCCACCTGAATTTAGTGCAATCCGCAGGAATATCACCGCTACCATGCTGGCCGCGACCTTGGC
>JANMJF010000615.1:0-1942 GCA_031371245.1 Pseudomonadota bacterium
GGAATCCCAGGTCCTGTCCAGGGCTGACGCCCGTGCGCTGATTGCATCCTCCGTCACGCCGGCATTCTGAAAGATCACCGGTAACCCGACTGCCCCAACCACCCCAATTTGCTGTCCAAAGATCATGTCCATCGCCGCACAACTCGCCGATCTCTCCCCGACCGCTTACGCGCCGTATCGCGATCCCCGCGACTACATCCTGAGCTGGACCGACGCAATCTGGGTGGACCGCGGCCTGGGCCGGCTGCGAGACCATTATTCGGCCGACGTGATTGTGCACACCGCGTATGGCGAAACCTACGACTACGAACACGTCATGCAGAACTCGCTTCAGAAGTTCGCCGCATTTCCGAACGGCGGCGGTGGCGTGGGCGAGGACGTGATCTGGGAGCAGCGCGGCGCCAACGGCTTCATCAGCTCGCACCGGGTGTTCAAATCCGGCACCCACACCGGCTTCTGGAACTATGGGCCCCCCACCGGCCGGGATTGGATGTCGCGCACCGTCGCTCATTGCCTGGTTCAGGACAACAAAGTGACCGAGGAATGGATCGTGCGCGACGAATGGGCCGTGCTCGAACACCTGGGTCTGGACCCCTACAAGATCGCCGCCGAGTTGGCTACCAGCAGCCCAGTGCTCGGCAGTGCCATGACGCTGGGCAATAACAAGGGCGCCTTTGCCGGGCGAATCGCCGATCCCTTCGTGCGCGGCGTCTCCGGCCTCCGGCCGGCGCGGCACGCGGCGGAGTGCGACCTTGTGAAGGCGATCTTCGAAGAGGTTTGGAACCAGCGCATGTTCAACCTGGTGCGCAAGTACTACAGCACCCAGATCGTGTGCCAATACAACCGCATGAAGCGCCTGCAGGGCATCGACCCGTACCAGATCGAATTGATCAACCTGTTGGCGAGTTTCCCCGACGGCCAGGTCGAGGTGCGCGACATCGCGGTGCTAGACGGCCCGGAGATCGGCCTGCGCGTGGCCGTGATCTGGCTGTTGCGAGGCACCTACCGTGGCGTGCCCACCTATGGACCCATCACCCGCATGCCAGTCAATGTACTGGGGGCCAGCCATTTCGAAGTGCGCGACGGCAAAGTACTGCGCGAATGGCGGGTGATCGACGAGATCGCGATACTCGCGCAAATCCATGCCGGGCGCGTATTCAACCAAGCCTCAAGCGCAAGACCCGACAAGAGCGCCTGAATCCATCTTCTTCCTCACCCTGTCGCTTGCGTTGACGCCAACCCGTGATCCGACACGGGTGCAAACCTACTTCGATCGTTATTAGGCCTGCAGCCGCCAGCGGTCACACGCCTGGCCTTCGTCTGGTGAAGAATTCCATCCCGTTCGTTCTCTTGCCCGGCACGCTCATGGACGGTGCCAGCTTGCAGCGGTTGATAGCGACACTCAGAGTGCCGGTAGCCGTCGAACTGCTCGGCGTGGAACGCGAATTCGATGCCGAGATCGACCGGCTGGCTACTCTGGTATCGCAACCGAGTGTGTGGATAGGCCATTCATTGGGGGGCATCGCCGCCCTGCATCTGGCAGCGCGGCGACCCGCATGCTGCGCCGCATTGGTGGTCCTGGCATCCAATGCACGGCCTGACGGCGCGCAAGGCGCGCAGATGCGGGCGCAGCAAAACGCCGCGCTGGAGCGCGGTGGCATGGTGGCCTTGCTTCACCAGCAACTCGCAGCGATCTACGGCATTCGGGACGATGATCCGCTGCTCAATGAGCTGCTGTCGCAGGCGATAAGGATCGGGGCGGACCGATTCCGGCACCAACTACGTTATGCCGCCAAACGACCCGGTCTGCTGCGTGCTGCCTCTGTTTTGCCTATGCCGGTACTGGCGCTCTCAGGCAGCGATGACCCCCTGTGTCCGCCCGCATGTGGAGAAGAAGTCATCGCCCTGTCGACAAGCACGTTATCCCGCCATGCGGACGGTG
>JANMJF010000773.1:0-1917 GCA_031371245.1 Pseudomonadota bacterium
GTGGGCGTTGAAACCACCGGTCTCGGCATCGACGATGACCGGCAGGAAACCGCGAAAGCGGTTGGCGATAATGTTGTCGTTCATGGCCGGCGCGGCACGCATAGGGCGGCCTGTAGCGCCGCCGCTCGCCATGCAAGTGGCCTAAGCATGTGTGCTGCGTAATTTGATTTCAATGGAAAAGTCCAGGCTGGGAAACACGGATATCGAGGTCAGTCGCTTGGCGCTCGGCACCATGACTTTCGGCGCACAGAATAGCGCAGCCGAGGCCCATGCCCAATTGGACTTGGCCTGCGAGGCCGGCATTACACTGCTTGACACTGCCGAAATCTATCCCGCGCCAGCCAGTGCGGCGTGTTATGGCGAGAGCGAACGTCTGCTCGGCCAGTGGCTTGCGCGCAGCGGCCAACGCCAGCACCTCGTGATCGCGACCAAGGTCGCCGGCCCTGCCGCCTATGTGCCTTGGATCCGCGGCGGTTGCTCGCGACACGATGCTGACAACCTGCGCGCGGCGGTTGAGGGCTCGCTTGCACGGCTCGGTGTCGATTGCATCGATCTGCTGCAATTACACTGGCCGGACCGCGCCACCAATTACTTCAATCAACGCGGCTTCAAACCGCCACGGCAAGAGTCCCCATTCAGCATCGAAGCGAGCTTGCACGCGCTCGCGGCGCTCATTGCAGCCGGCAAGATCCACCACATCGGCATCGCCAACGAAACCGCCTGGGGCATGGCCGAATTCCTGCGGCTCGCCGCTCTTCACGGTCTGCCGCGCATCGTCACCATCCAGAATCCCTACAATCTCTTGAACCGCAGCTTCGAAGCCGGCTTGGCCGAAATCGCCTGGCGTGAGGGCTGCGGCCTGCTCGCCTACGGACCATTGGCCGGTGGCCTGCTGAGCGGTAAGTATTTCGACCAGACGGCTACCGCAGACGCGCGTCTCATCCGCCATGCCCGCCACTATCGTCACTACAACACGCCGTCCGCACGCACGGCCGGCATGCGCTACGCCGCGATCGCGAACGCAGCGGGCCTCGCACCCGCCACCATGGCACTGGCCTTCGCCGCGTCGAAACCCTACGTGACCAGCGTTATCATAGGCGCCACAACGTGCGCGCAACTGGCCGCCAATCTGCGCGCGGCGACCATCAAACTGCCCGTCGATGTCATGCGTGCCATCGACGCCGTGCACGAGGAGATCCCGAACCCGTGTCCCTGACGCTCTCCGCCATTGCGCCGCTATCGGAACTCACCGCCCTGTCGCCGCTCGACGGCCGTTACGCGCGCCACACCAGCGTACTGCGCGAAACCTGTAGCGAATACGGTTTGATTCGTTACCGCGTGCTGGTCGAAGTCGAATGGTTGAAGGCACTGGCTGCAGAGCCTGCTATCGTCGAGCTGCCGCCATTAAACAACGCCGCACTGGCCACGCTCGACACCATCGTCACGACTTTCGACATCGATGCCGCAGCGCGCATCAAGGCCATCGAACGCACCACCAATCATGACGTCAAGGCGGTGGAATATTTCCTGCGCGAACAAATAGGCGATGACCCCGCGCTGGCGGGGGCAATACCCTTTATCCACTTCGCCTGCACCTCGGAAGATATCAATAATCTTGCCTATGGGCTGATGCTGCGCGATGCGCGTGCGCAGATTGTGGTGCCGGCCTTGCATGGCCTGCGCGATGAACTGCGCGGTCTCGCCCACACCTTCGCCGCGGTGGCGATGCTCGCGCGTACCCACGGTCAGACCGCCACACCGACCACCATCGGCAAAGAGATGGCCAATGTCTGCGCGCGCCTGAGCGCGCAGATTGCGCAGTTCGAAGCGGTCGCCATGCTGGGCAAGATCAATGGCGCGGTCGGCAACTACAACGCCCATGTCGTGGCCTATCCGGACATCGATTGGCCCGCACTT
>JANMJF010000779.1:0-6705 GCA_031371245.1 Pseudomonadota bacterium
CGAGCGCCCAAGCTCAAGCGCGGAATGTAATTCGGCTTCAAGTGGGCGTTCGAGCCGGAACAAGGTGCGCACGTAAAGGCCACGTGCGCCGTAGCGGGAAAGAATACGGTCAGCCTGGCCCAGGCGATAACCACCGATCACGGCGTTTGTGCTGCTGTCCCACATGAACAGCTGCAGGTAGTAACTGTCGAACAAGTCCAGATCAACACTGCGCCCGGTGCCCTCGCCGACCTGACGGAAGCTTACTTCGCGCAAGCGCCCGATCTCTTGCAGCAGCCACGGGATCTGCTCCGCGCGGGCCACCCACACGTGCAGATTATTGCTGCTGAGCAGTCGCTGATCTTCGTCGAGTTGACTGATCTCGCCGGCCAGCAGCGCGGGATCGATAGGGGCGGCCAGTGCTTCGTGATGCACATTGGCCGGTCGCATACGGGTCAGGCGCAAAGGTTTGTGGTAAGTGGCGCGGGCTTTGATCAGATAGGTGCTGATCTGCAGATAGGGCGCGATGGATGCGCGATCCTCGAGCAAGCTCAAGGTCTCGGCCTCGATCAAGCGGCCGCATTTGACGTTGATGACGGTGCCGCGGTGATTGAGCATCTCGCGCACCAGCAGCATGGTACGTATGCGTGGATGGAGCAGGCCGCCAAGTTGGAACAGGGCGCTATTGCGACCGTCGATGAAGGCAGGTACGACGGGCGCGCCAGATTTCTTCACCAGCCAGCCGATGCCTGCGTCCCAGGGCGGATCACTGATCACGCGGGTTCTCAGGTTGAGGCTCGAGACCTCGCCACCGGGAAACATGAACAGCACGCCGCCCTGGCGCAGCCAGGCAAGGGCCTGGCGCACCGCGCCGAAATTGGAGCGCACCGACTGGCGACTGCCGAAGGGATCGACGCCGATGAAAATCGGCGCGAGTTCGATGAAGTTATGCAGCAGGTAATTGGCCATCACGCGCAGATCCGGTCGCTTGCGCATCAGCACCTCGACCATCGCCACACCGTCGAGTCCGCCATGGGGATGGTTGGCCACCACGATACACGGCCCGCTGGCGGGGATATTGTCCAGTGAACCATCATCGACGCGCACTTCGACACCGAAGCCATCGAGCGTACAACGGGCGAAGGAATGCGGATCGAGGTCGGGCGGAATCGCATGGTAGACGGCGTTCAGACCGGTCAGACCAAGGCTGCGGTCCAGCAGACTGGCGAGTGGCCGACGCAGCAGGCCCAAACGGGCCGACAGATAGGGTGCGAATGTGAAACGGGGACGATCGCGCGAATTGTCTTTGACAATGGACATTGTGAGCTAGGCTGCCGATCGGCGAGGTGCGGCAGAACTGCCGAACGTTGTTACACTACACGCGAATTCTTGTGACCACGACATGCCTAATGCTCCAACCGTTTCTGACTTATCGCGTACCCGGCTGGCGTACGCCAACGGCGTGGGCCGCCATCATACCGAATGACACCCCTGACAGTGTGACTGACCGCAGGTCCGACTCGATGGTCGGTGCGCGACGGGTCTCGCCATGCTGAGACCATGGAAACTCGAAGACATTGCATGGTCGTCTTTCGATTCTGCGGCGGTCGACCCGCGCTTGCTCGCTGCGGTGAAGACCGCCGCAGTGGTCGAGGCCAACAGCGCGGACTATGTCCGCTATCTGCACAATATTTTTAGCGAGGACGCTGACTTTAAAGCCGCAGCGGCGCGCTGGGGTGACGAAGAAGCACAGCACGGCGCCGCCTTGGGTCGCTGGGCGGAGATGGCGGACCCAGCTTTCGATTTTGCCGCGAGCCTTGCGCGCTTCCGCGCCGGTTATCGTGTTCCCGTCGATACCCATCAGTCGGTGCGTGGTTCGCGG
Organism: Pseudomonadota bacterium; assembly: GCA_031371245.1. Lineage (GTDB taxonomy): Bacteria > Pseudomonadota > Gammaproteobacteria > JADJYF01. Next base: position 1,862 of record JANMJF010000779.1, read on the forward strand.
GCCGGTGAATTGCTGGCACGTTGCGTGGTGGAGTCCGGTACGTGCTCCTATTACTCTGCGCTGCGCGATCAGGCCCGTGAACCGGTATTGCGACAGATCTGTCACCGCATCGCGCAGGACGAGTCGCGGCACTACCGGTTGTTTCACCGCTATCTCGCGCGTTACGCGAAGAGCGCGCGTCTCGGGCCGTGGCCGCGCCTGCGCATCGCCCTCGCACGGGTCGCGGAAACCGACGACGACGAGTTGGCCTACGCCTACCACAGCGCTAACGAAGCTCATGGGCCGGAGGTTGTCTACGACCGCAGGCGTTGCGCGGGCGCATACCAGCGGCTTGCAATGTCGATGTATGACTTGTCTCATGTGCGGACTCTGGTCGCAATGATCGCCCTCGCGTTGGGCATGCGTGGCAGCACACGGCTGGTGCGTGTCGTGGCTAGGCTAGGCTGGTGGTGGCTGCGCTTGCGCTGGTCAGCCGGTCTCATCGGGCGTTAAACGGTGGGCCGCCTGATGGCGGCGCCACAGAAAGGGCACGGCCAGCTGGCTGAGAAACCCGCGTGGCATGTGTTCGTCGATGCCGATGTTGTCGACAACTCGGCCAGGCGGGTTGCAATAGGTACCGAGCAGCATGTCCCAGAGCACGAGGTTTTCGCCGTAATTATTGTTGCCGATAGTGCTGTCACGGGCATGGTGCCAGCGGTGCAGAGCAGGCGTGTTGAACAGGTAGCTCAGCCAGCCGCATGCCATAGCGACATTACAGTGGGTGAGGATGCCGATGTAGGCGGTGATGGCACTGACCCAGATGATGGCGTCCATGCTCATGCCGCTGAGCAGGAAAAACGGCAGGCTGGCGAGCACTGCCAGCAGCGAATCGACGAAATGAAAGCGCCCGGTATTGACCAGCCATAACTTGCGCACACTGTGGTGAACGGCATGGAAGCGCCACAGGCCAGGCCATTCGTGCTTGAGTCGATGCGCCCAATAGAGCCCCAATTCAGAGCCAACCAGTCCGCACACTACCTGTAGCGTGAGCGGCGCGCTACTTAGAAAACCGCTGCTGCGATGATCGAGCAGGCCACGGCCGGCGAGGATCACGATCAAAAGCTGCACCAAACCCTTGTTGAGCACCGAATGGGCGAGGTCCTGGAAAATTTGCCCGTCGGGCTGACGCCAGTCGTCACGATAGGGCATGGCACGCTCCAGCCACAGCAGCCATACCACTATCCACAGGTAGGAAATATTGAAGAACAGCGTGGCGCGGCCATGGGCGAAACCGACCGCCAGGATTACGCAACTGCTGACTAGCAGCGCTGGCCAGGCCAGTGCGCGTGTGATGCGCCGCAAGAGGTCAAGCGTAATCACGCTGGTTGGTGCTCGCGCCGTAGCGCGAGCACTTAGTTCAGTGCGCACGTGTGGCGTACTGCGGTCGAAACCCGATACACATCGTTCGATTTGTCGCGGGCCAGCCCACACAGCACTTCTGCCTTAACCGCGTAGCCGGAATTCTGTTCCGCGATCAGGAAGGTATAACGCGGGCTGCAATTGGACGAGCACAGTTGGTAGAGCAGACGACCGTCTTCGCCGCGCCCTTGTGAGAAAGCCATGATCCATTCGTTCAGATCATCGACGCTGCGGAATTCGCGTTGATTGAAGGTCAGCGGACGGCTGGTCGTTTCGTTCTCGAATTTACGGCATTCGTCGCGCTGCTGGTTGTCCTTCAGATAGGCGGTTGGCTCGACACGATAGACAAGCTGGGATTTCTCGCGCTGCACGCAGGTGGCCGCGCAGGTTTTATCCGAAACGATTAAATCACCGTGCAACGCGCTGCTCAGCAGGCGACCTGCGATGGCCCGTATCGAACTGGGGTCTTCGGCGAGATTCTTGATGATGCCAACTGAGCCGGTTTCGGTGGCGATCGGTACCTCTTGGGCGCCGATCCTACAGCCAGCAGTGGGGCGGGTACTTGAGTCGAAAGCCGAGCAGGCTAGCGGCAACAAGGTCAGTCCGAGGACAAAAACACGCATTTTTCTAATCATCTTTCGCTCACCATGAGGACCATCGCCGTGGGGTCGATGGAAAGAATAAATATATTTAAAATCAATAGATAGTTGCGGGATTCTCAGCTGACTGTTCATCGAGTGTCGGAGACCAATGGCGCGGCGCCTGATAGACATCTGCCATTTGCCGGTGAGCGCTGCGTGATGATTTGGGCGACCTTGGTATACCGCTGATTTCGGAGGCCGCGCATGGTGCGTCGCACAAGCCCAAATGTAAAGCGGGGTGGAGCATGCACGTTTGAATCTGATGCTGAGCTGAACCAATGGGCGGGCAAGGCGCTTCGAATCGACGGCAGCTGTCCCGGCCCGGCGCGATTGACGCTGTTCGTGAAGACTCCTATAACACCTGTTCAACGATCTATGACAAAAGACGGTAGGCCACGTCGGCCCATTACTAACGAGGAGAGAATTGCGTGAAACTTTTAAATTCCTTCGGGCCCAACCCGCGTATGGTACGGATGTTCATGGCCGAAAAAGGCCTGAATGTGCCCAGTGAGGATCTGGACTTGCTGGCAGGCGCGAACCGTCAGGCAGCCTATCTCAGCAAGAACCCGGGCGGACAGACACCTGCGCTTGAACTGGACGACGGCACGGTGATCGCTGAGACCGTGACGATTTGCGAGTACCTCGAAGAAAAACAGCCGATGCCGGCGCTCATCGGTACTACGGCGCTAGAGCGCGCAGTCACGCGTATGTGGGCCCGTCGCGTTGAACTCAATATCACTGAGCACATGTACAACGGCTTTCGCTTCGCCGAGGGCATCGAGATCTTCCGCAATCGGATGGTGTGCTTGCCTGAGGCCGCTGCCGGCTTGAAAGCCAAGGCGCGCGCTGGCCGCGAGTGGCTCAATGGGCTTTTAGTCGGTCGTGATTTCATTGCCGGCAACAAAATCACGGTCGCCGATATTTTGCTGTACTGCTGCATGGATTTCGCAAAGGACGTCGGGCAGCCGCTGGAGCCGGAGTTTGCGAACCTGGCGGCCTGGTATGCGCGTGTGGCTGCGCGCCCGAGCGCGCAGTCCAGCCTGCATGCCGCCGCGCCCGAGCTCAAGATGGCAGGCTGATCAGCAGCCTATTGCGACATCGCATGTCGCCAAAAAAAGGGCGGCCTCGGCCGCCCTTTTCGTGCGCGTCTGGGAGGCACCGCGTCCCGTAGTGCAGATCGATCAGGCGGCTTTGGTCGTCGCATTTGCGAAGGCCGGCGCGCCGGCCACTTCGGTATCGAAAAGTGGGCGATGGCCGAGCTTTTTCAGCGCCGGCACGACTTCCCGCGCGAACAACTCCAGATTGCCACGTGCCACAGACTCCGTCATGCCAGCGTGACTGAACACCCCGGTGAAGCCACAGCAGTCGGCGCGTGTGTGGATATCCTTAATCGTCTCCAGGCACTGTTGTGGCGTGCCCCACACCTGCAGGTTCATGAAGAACTCGGTAATGGCGTCGATGCCTTATCCAGCAATGGTGTCGGTCATGCGCTGGTAGTATTCATAACCCTTGGTTTGCTCGAAATGGCTGCCGCCCATTTCGTAATGCTTGACTACCGAATGGCAGTAACCACGCCGATTGCGCGAATTCCCATCGCCAGAACAACGCCGAGCAGCGCGACTATACTGCCCGCCCGCATGCAGGACTGACCATGGCACACCCCGTTCGTCCGCCGGCCGATCATCGGCATGATGACGCTTTCCACTGGCGCGCACTGCGCGGACTGGTTCCTTATCTTTGGCCAGCCGCAGCGCCACGCACCCGCGCCCGCGTGGTGCTGGCTTTAGGGCTGCTGGCCAGCGCCAAGCTTGCCACCGTGTATGTGCCGCTGCTCTATCGCCGTATGGTCGACATGTTCGCCGACCCGACCCGCCTGCCGCTCGAACTGCCGCTTGCCCTGATGTTTTCTTACGGCAGCTTGCGCGTCATGCAGATAGTGTTTGCGGAACTGCGCGACGCAGTATTCGCCAAGGTTGCGCAGGGCGCGATCCGCGATGTTGCGCTCAGCACCTTTCGTCATCTACATGGTCTGGCCTTGCGTTTCCATCTCGAACGCCAGACCGGTGGGCTGTCGCGCGCCATCGAACGCGGCACCAAGGGCATTGATTTTCTGCTGACCTTCATGCTGTTCAACATCATTCCGACGTTGATCGAGATAACCCTGGTGTGCGGTGTGCTGTGGACGTTGTACGGCGTCCGCTACGCCCTGGTCACGCTCATTACCATTGTCAGTTATATCGCCTACACCTTGAGCGTCACCAACTGGCGCAGCAAATACCGACGGCATATGAACGAAAGCGACAGCCAGGCAAATACGCGCGCCATCGACAGTCTGCTCAACTATGAGACGGTTAAATATTTTGGTAACGAGGAATTCGAGGCACGCCGCTATGACGAGGCGCTCACGCACTATGAACGCGCGGCAGTGTCGAGCAAACGTTCGCTGGCTCTGCTGAACATTGGCCAGGCCGCGATCATCGGTGTCGGCCTGACGATGGTGATGGCGATGGCGGGCCAAGGTGTGCTTGACCAGCGCATGACGGTCGGCGATTTCGTGCTGGTCAACACCTATCTCATTCAGCTCTATATTCCGCTCAATTTCCTGGGCTTCGTATATCGTGAGATGAAGCAGTCCCTGATCGACATGGAAGCGATGTTTCGCTTGCTGGCGGTCAGCGCCGAAGTCGAGGACAAGCGCCAGGCGCCGCCGCTTCCCCACGGCGCGGGGCGTGTGGATTTCGAGGATGTTTCATTTGCCTATGACGAGCGACGCCCCATCCTGCGCGGTTTGAGTTTCAGCGTGCC
>JANMJF010000781.1:0-1932 GCA_031371245.1 Pseudomonadota bacterium
CGAGCGCCAGCGGCTCATCAAAATGCCGGACCTGCGGAAACACCAGGCCGACACTGTCGGCGTGTTTGGCTTCGGGCATGAAGGGGCTACGCAGGCTCGGATGTTAGATGACAGGGGGCGGAGTCTAATAAGTGCGGCGCGGTGCCGCAATGACGTTGGCCTGGTCGTCGACAGGCTGCTGGTGAACGCTCAGAGCAGGGAATAGCCGATGTCCCGTAGTGGCGCGACCGCCAGCATGAGGAGGAGATTCAGGCCGATCACGACCACCATGGCCGAAAAATCCAGACCGCCGAGTGGCGGTAGCAGACGCCGCGCCGGCCGCAGTAAAGGCTCACTCAAGGCCTTGATGACTCCTATCACCGGGTTATAACCGCCCGGCGCCACCCAGCTCAGAACGATCTGCACGATCACCGCACCCATGAAGATCCACACGGTCTTGTTGGCGACTTCGGCAATGGTTACCACCAGCAGTCCGCCAAGCTTGGGCGTGATGCCGACCATCAGGGCCACGAGATAGGTATTCAACAGTTGCAGCGCCAGGATCAGCAGCACCGATGAAGTGTCGATGCTGAACAGTGCAGGAATATAACGCCGCAGTGGGCGCAGCACCGGATTGGTGACCGTGACGATGGCCTGGCACAGCGGGTTGTAGAAGTCAGCGCGCACTATCTGAAACAACAGGCGCAATAGCACGGCACTTACATATAGACCGAACAAGGAGTCGATCAGGAACACCCCGGCATTGGAGAAATAGCCGCTACCCATCAGCGCGGCACCTGCGCGGCGAGCTCGCGGCCGCGGTCGCGGGCGGCGGTGAGTGCACGGTTGACGATGCCCGCGAGGTCAGCTGCGGCAAAACTCTGCAGCGCTCGTTCGGTCGTGCCACCCGGCGAGGTGACCTGATGACGCAAGGTTGCGGCATCGTGCTCGGAGCCCCGCGCCAGACGTGCCGCGCCCTCGACCGTTGCCAGCGACAAGCGGCGCGACAGATCTGCCGGCAGACCGAGTTCGCAACCCGCCTGTTCAAGCAGCTCAAGCAATAAAAACACATAGGCCGGGCCACTGCCGGACAGCGCCGTGACGGCATCCATCAGATTCTCGTCTTCCAGCCACACCGCCACGCCGACTGATTCCAGCAGGCGGCTTGCAAGGGCGTGCTGACTGGTGGAAACCGCCCCGTTGGCGCACAGCGCCGCTGCCCCGCAGCCGATCTGCGCTGGAGTATTCGGCATCGCCCGCACGATGGCACGTCCGCCGCCCAGCCAGGTTTCGAGATGGCCCAGTGTGATACCGGCTGCGATGGACACGAACAGTTGACCGTCTTCGGCGGCCGGTGCCAGCGCCAGGGTGACGGCACGCAATTGTTGAGGTTTAACCGCGAGTACCACCACGTCGGCATCGCGACAGACGGCCAGGTTGTCGTCGCTGACGGTGACGCCAAAACGATCGGCGCAGCTCGCACGGCAGGCCGCTTCGCTGTCAGCGATACGAATGCGCGCCGGCGCATGACCGGCCGCCAACAGCCCACCGACCAGGGCGCGGCCCATATTGCCGCCGCCAATAAAGACAAACAGAGGATCCATCGAATGCGGTCTTTGCTCTTTAGCCCGAGTTTATCACGCGTCCGGCCGACGCGGCCCGAACAAGGCGGTGCCCAGTCTCACCATCGTCGCACCCTCGGCGATCGCCGCTTCGAAATCATCACTGGTGCCCATCGATAGAGCGTTCATCGCCACCGGGCTCGCGCGAGCAAGTTCGGCCAGGCACGCGAAAGCGGCGCGCTGCGCACCGAAGTCCGTGCTGGGTGCCGGCATCGTCATGAGCCCGCGCAGTCGCAGCCGCGGCAGCATCGCGACCGCAGCCACCAGCGTCGGCAACGCGTCAGCCATGATGCCGTGCTTGTTGTCCTCACCGCTGACATTGACCTGTATC
>JANMJF010000791.1:0-4780 GCA_031371245.1 Pseudomonadota bacterium
AATAGACCTGACCGCCGCGTCCGATCTCGCGCAGGATCGCCTCGCGCAGCAAGGACGACGACCATTCGCGCACAAAGGTCTTGATCGCCAGACGCCGCGACGGCGCGGTGGCGATAATCGACAGCTCGCGGGTGCCGGCCAGGGCCATGTTGAGCGTGCGCGGGATCGGCGTCGCGGTCAGCGTCAGAATGTCGATGTCGGCACGCAGCGCCTTTATTTTTTCTTTCTGTCGCACACCGAAACGATGTTCCTCGTCGATGATCAACAGCCCAAGACGCTTGAAGCGGATGTCCTTGCCCAACAGCTTATGGGTGCCAATCACGATGTCGACGGTGCCATCGGTGAGACCGGCCAAGGTCGCCTTGGTCTCCTTGCTGTCCCCGAAACGCGAGAGCTGACCGATGCGCACTGGCCAATCGGCAAAGCGGTCTTTGAACGATTCGTAATGCTGGCGTGCAAGCAAGGTCGTCGGCACCAGGATTGCAACTTGATGCCCGTCGTTGACGGCGATGAAGGCGGCACGCATCGCGACCTCGGTCTTGCCAAAACCGACGTCGCCGCACACCAGGCGGTCCATCGGCTGGTCGCCCTGCATATCGGCCTGTACGGCGCTGATGGCGTCCAGCTGGTCAGGCGTTTCCTCGAAGGGAAAGGCGGCCTCAAAAGCCCCATAGCCAGCGCGATCGAGCTTGAAGCTGTGACCTTTGCGCGCCGCGCGGCGGGCGTGGATTTCGAGCAACTCGGCGGCGACGTCGCGGATCTTCTCGTGGGCCTTACGGCGCGCTTTCTCCCACTGGCCACTACCGAGCTTGTGCAGCGGCGCGTGATCGGGGTCGACACCTGAATAACGACTGATGCGATCGAGCGCGCTGACCGGCACGTAGAGATTGTCGCCGTCAGCGTATTCGATTTTGATGAACTCGTTGGTCACACCACCGACCGTCAGCACTTCCAGACGGATATAGCGACCGACCCCATGCTGTTCGTGCACCACCGGCGCACCCGGCCTGAGTTCGGTGAGATTGCGGATCACCGCTTCCTGATCGGTGGTGGCGCGACGGCGACGACGCTGCGCAGCGCGTTCGCCAAATAGCTGACCCTCAGTCAGCAGAGACAGTCGCGGCGCATCGATTTCGGCGCCATCGTGCAGGGCCGCGACCGCGATGCCGACCGGCGCATCGGCGGCAAGGAAATCCTGCCAGGTGTCAAATGCACGCGGCCGGAATGTCTGGTGTTGAAACAACTCCAGCATGCTCTCGCGGCGGCCGAGTGAATCGGCGAGTAACAGCACACGACCGTCGCAACGCTGGATGTGATCGGCAAGCAGCGCGAACGGTGCGGCGGCACGTGCGTCGATCGGCACTCGCACCGGCGTATGGGTGGCGAATTCGATCTGCTCGGGATCTGGGCCGGACAAACCGCTGACTTGCACGCAGGCGTGGGCCAGCACGCCCGCCAGCAACTCGGACGGCTCGGCAAACAGCCGCGCAGGCTTGACCAGTGGTCGTTCAAGATCGTGACGCAACTGCTCGTAGCGCTCGTTGACCGCCGCGCCAAAACGCTCGGCCATGGCCTCCACCGCTTCGTCGAGCACCACCAAGGTATTAGCCGGTAAATAGTTGGTGATCAAATCGAGCTGATCGAAGAACAGCGGCAGGTAATATTCGATGCCCGCCGGCGCCAGGCCCTCGCCGACATCCTGATAGACCGGGCAGTCCTGCGGCTTACCCTCGAACTCCACCCGCCAGGCACGACGGAACTCGCGGGTCGCAGCTTCGTCGAGCGGAAACTCGCGGGCTGGCAGCACGTCGACGGATGCAATGGTGATGGTCGAACGCTGGCTCTCAAGGTCGAACAACCTGAGGGTCTCAATTTCGTCGTCGAACAGGTCGATGCGGAACGGCGCGTCGGTGCCCATTGGAAACACATCGATGACCGCACCGCGCACGGCATAGTCGCCATGTTCGGCAACCTGTGACTGCGCGCGGTAGCCAGCAGCGTCGAGACGGCGGCGGAAGGCGTCGCGGTCGAGCTTCTCGCCTTGACGCAAACGGAAGGCGCGGCCCTCAAGCCAGGTGCGCGGCGCGACGCGGTGCAGCGCGGTCTGGATCGAGACAATCACGACGCCATGGCTGAACGTCGGCAAGGCTGACAAGGTCGCGATGCGCTCGGAGGTGATGTCCTGATAAGGACTGAAGCGATCGTAGGGCAGCGTCTCCCAATCGGGCAGATTGAGACGCGGCAGCGCCGGCGCAAAGAATCCAATTTCGTGTTCGAAACGCGCCGCCGTCGCCGCATCGGCGGCGATCACCAGCAGCGGGCCGTGCCAGGCTGCGGCGGTGGTGGCGATGGCCAGCGCACGTGCGCCGCCATAGAGTCGCGACCACTGCACAATGCCACCGGTCGCGGCCGGTGTGGCCGGCAGCAACGGGCTCAAGCGTGAGGAAGATTCAATCATGGGCGGCTGCGCACGGCCGCGATTTCGGCGTTGATGCTCGCCAGCGCAGCCTGGGGATCGCGCGCCTGGGTGACCGGGCGGCCGACGACCAGATAGCTGGCGCCGGCAGCGATGGCGGCGGCCGGCGTCGCAACACGGACTTGATCGTCCACACCGCTGGCCGCCGCACGCACACCGGGCGTGACGAGCGTGAAGGCCGCGCCGCGTTGCGCGCGCAGCAGGCCTAGCTCCAGCGGCGAACACACCACGCCATCGAGACCTGCGTCGGCAGTCAAGGCCGCCAGTCGCGCCACTTGATCAGCGACGGAGCCAGCCACACCCACCGCGTGCAAGGTGGTTTCGTCGATGCTGGTCAGCACCGTCACGGCAATCAGCAGGGGGCGATCAGGCGCGTCGCCGAGCGTGGCGCGTGCTGCGCTCAACATCGCCGCACCGCCGGCGGCGTGCACATTCATCATCCAGCAACCGAGATCGGCCGCCACGCGACAAGCGCCGGCGACGGTGGTGGGGATGTCGTGAAATTTCAGATCGAGGAACACCGAGTAGCCGCGCGCGACCAGCGAACGCACCATCTGCGGTCCTGCACTGGTGAACAATTCCTTGCCGACCTTGAGCCGGCACTGCGCCGGATCGAGCTGTGTGACCAGCGCAAGCGCGCTCGCAGCATCAGGAAAATCAAGCGCAACGATCACGGGTATGTCTAATTCAATCATGGATGAGAGTCTGAAGTGAAACCGGAACCACGGGTCGCCAGCAGGCGGCTCGAGCGCTACTCGCCCTCGATACCATGGATGGGCCTGACCGAGTTCCACGTTTTGCAACTCGGGCAATGCCAATGCAATGAGCGACCTTTGAAGCCGCAATTGCCGCACATGTAATTTAATTTCTGCTCGATGAGTCGTGTGGTAACTTCCTTGAGCAGGGACAGATTCTGGTGCGCCTCGCCTTGCGCACTGGCCAGCGAATAGGCAATCAGTCTATCGATGCCACGCACCGTCGGGCGTTGCTTGAGCTCGACGACGATGCGCTGCTTGGCGGTGTCGACACCGTGCAGCTCGCAGAGCATTTCCGCCAGCATCAAGACCGGTGTGACACCGCTGCGTAAACTGCCGAGTCGTTCCAGATAGGCCACCAGTTCGGCAACCCGATCGAGCGAGCGATAACACTCGACCAGGGGCACGATGGCTTCTGATAGAAAAGCGATGTTCTGCGTCTCGATGCGTTGCAAGTGTCGGATCGCGGCTTCATAGGCACCGGCGGTCATGGCCAGACGCGCTTGCATCAGGCTCGCGCGTACACATTTGTCGTCGACCGCCAGGGCTAGTCGCAAACGTGCACTGGCCTCCTCCACGTCACCTTCGCCAAGCAAGGTGTCGGCCTGTTCACACAAAAAATGCGCGCGACGATCGCGTAGATCGGTGTTGCCGAGTTTCTCCAGACGCTGGGTGTATTCGAGCGCCTTGTCCCAGTCCTGTTCCTGCTGGTAGATATCAACCAGATGATCGATCGCCTGACGCTGGTGCGCGCCACTTTCGAGTAATTCTTTGAACAGACTCTCGGCGCGATCAAGCAGCCCCGAACGCATGTAATCGAGACCAAGCTCAAGCAATGCCAACGCACGTTGATCGAATTCAAGACTCGGCCGCGCGACGATATTCTGGTGAATACGAATAGCACGATCGACTTCACCGCGACGACGAAACAGATTACCCAGCGCGAGGTGGGTTTCAACGGTTTCGCTCTCGATCTCGATAGCCTTGATGAAGACTTCGATGGCTTTGTCGGGCCGATCGTTGAGCAGGAAATTCAGACCGCGGATGTAGTCGGTAGAGAGCCCGCCGACCGGCCCACGGCCACGCCCGCTGCGCTGTCCGGTGCCATCCCGCCGGCCGATCAGCCAACCCGACAGGGCCGCCACCGGCAGCAGGCAGACCACCACGGCAAACAGATGTTCAGGTGACATCTTTAGCCGAAATCGCCCGCAAGCTCGCCAGCTCACGGCCGGCAATCTGTTGGCGACGCTTGAGGCGTCGTACCTCAGTCTTGAGACCGAGCAGTGCGCTGCCCATAGCGAGCGCGCCGAGCACGGCGCCGAGCACCAGCGCGCCGACGACGACTAAGGATAATTCGACATTGACCGTACCAGCGAAATAATCGAGCACGATGGTTTGTTTGTTGCGCACGTGGAAAGCCAGGCCCATGAGGGCCACCAGTACCGCCAGCAATAGATACAGCCCGCGCGCCACGGCATTCACCCCCGCCGCCAATGACGGCCGATATGGTCTACGAGTTCAGATGGAATGCGACACGCGTTCGGCATGC
>JANMJF010000017.1:0-5756 GCA_031371245.1 Pseudomonadota bacterium
CCGCTCGCGGTTGGTCTTCCCACGATGCAAAGGCCAGCACATCACCCGCTGCGGGTGCTTGTTTGCTGGGGTCGGCAGTGGCCGCCAGACTGCTCAGCGGGTTCGCCAAACCGGCAGCCACTGCGGCGCATAACAGGCGTCGACGCGGCAGCGAGGCGCACGAGTCTTGGGCCGGCCCAGCGGGCGGCGCTTCAGCATTCATCGATGTCTCCCCTGGTGTGCCGCTGCTCGGGGCGGCGTGGGGGCAATGTGTCACTGTGGGTGTGCGCTGGCAAGACGCGCGAGGAGCAAGCCGTGCGACTGGCGGGGGCGCAAACGAAAACGGCAGCCGTGGCTGCCGTTGTGTATCGAAGGGCGGGATCAGCTGCGTGTGCGGCGGCGCGCACCGAGCAGGCCTAGCAGGCCGGTAGCCAGCATCAAGGCTGGAGCCGGTAGCGGCACCGGCGCCGTGGTGCTGACGCTGACATTGTCCAGACCCCAGGACTCGTCGCTGATGTCTTGCAGGCTGAGACCGAAGAAACTCAGTGCGAGGTTGGATGCGGTGTGATCGAAAGTCAGCGTGATGTGATACACCGAGTCGTCGTCACCCACGCCACCACCGAAGAAGTCATAGCCCAGCGTACCCACCTCGGCAGCACCGGAAAAAGCCGGCGAACCGGGCAGATTCGGGAATGCATTGGGGTAGGACTGCAAGGCGCCGGTCACGCCGACCTCAGGAAACTCGCTGGCATCGATGTTAGAAAAGCTGGTCAGCAAGCCGGACGCGGAGCCGGGCGTGACATTGGCGAGCGACACGCCAAACAGGTCGGGGCCGCAGCAGAAGTTGCCGAGCGGACCATTGCCGTCCCAGGAGTTGATGACGTAGACGTCGAATGACACCGTCACCTTGTTGTGCGCGCCGAGGCTGCCCAGCGAGAGCTTGACGATATCGTTGGAGAAGCCGACGGTGGCTGCGCCATCGTTACGACCGAGAAAACGACGACTCAGATCGGCCGGGACGTTGTCGAGGGCGAGGCCACCACCGAAATTCGTTGACCACTCGGCGCCGACGCTGCTCTGGAAGTCATTGGTGTAAATGGTCGTAGCGGACGCTGTGGCACTGGCCACGCAGATGGCGGCGCCGAGCAGGCAATGTTTGATGAGCATTATGCTTATGTCCTTGTTATCGTGATCTGGCCATTGGCCATGGTGGGCTGAATATACCGTGACCAGACGTGAGGTAAAGCGTCCAATCGTAAAAAATTGAGCCTGGCCTCGACTAATTCACACAGTTCGCCCCGCTGACTTCGCGCATCGGCCTCATCACGGCCGCCTCAACGTCCTATAACGAGCCTTATCACATCGCTCGAAAGTTCAACTCTCTCGATCACACTTGCGACGATCGGCACAGCGGCCATGATCGCCGATCAAATGCCGGCCTGCGACGGCCAGCCCGTCGCTACGTTCGGTCCCCGTCTTCCTCCGCTTGAGCCGCTTGGTGTGGTGTGTCGGTGCACCACCGCTGCGGCAAACTCTGTCGTGGGAAAGCAGCTCAAGCTTGCCGCCATGGGGCCGACACAGACTCACAGCGGCGAATAACAACAAGGACAGCCATCGTGAGCATGCCTGCGGTCCAAATGGATCTGACTTCTCCCGGCGAGCGCATCGCGCGTAGCCTCATCGACGACATGTCGGCCCTGGTGTCGCCACCCGATGTGTGTCTGAAGGTCAACGAACTGATGGCGGACGACAGTAGCTCCCTGGAACAAGTGGCACTGGTCGTGATTCGCGATCCGAACCTCACGGCGCGCATTCTCAAGCTCGCCAACAGTGCCTTCTATGGATTGCCGGGGCGGGTCGATACCATCACCCGTGCAGTGATGCTGTTAGGTATGGCGGAAATTCAGAAGATAGTCATGGCGGTGTCAGCGGTGCAGTCGTTCTCGCGGCTGTCGAGTGCGGTGACGAATATGAATTCGTTCTGGCGCCACGGTGTGTATACCGGCCTGGTCGCCCAAGCCATTGCACGCCGCGCGCGCATACTGCATCCCGAGCGGCTGTTCGTGGCCGGCATGCTGCACGATATCGGCACCTTGCTGATCAACAAACGTTTCCCGGAAATTGCCCAGGCCACCACTATCGAGGCGGCCGGCGACGAAGACGCTCAGCATCGATTCGAAATGCGCGATCTTGGCTTCGACCATGCGCTGCTGGCCGGCATGATGCTCGACAACTGGCATCTGCCGGCGACCCTGGTCGATACCGTCTACTGGCATCACGAGCCGCAGCGCGCGCTCAATGCCGGCGCGGAAGCGGCCATCCTCAAAGTCGCAGATCAGGTGGCCAATTATTCCGGCACGGGCAGTTACTCCGAACGTATTCCGCGCGAGCAGACCGCCGACGTGTCGCCGCTCACCAGCCTCGGTCTCAACGTCGATTGCACTGGCGAAGAATTGATGGACGAGGTCGACCCGCAGTTCATCGAGGCGATTTATCTGATCGTGGCGTAGCAGCGCTATCCCGAACTACGCCGGAGAGCGATGGGATTGTGAGCACCGCACGATTGTGCACGTGCCGCGCGGCTCATGCCGGCGGCTTTTAGCAAATGGCCCCAGAGCAACCGACCCCGCGCATTGCAATAGGCACCGGTGCGCTACGCGTCGCGAACACCGATCGACCGCCGCGAGAACCCGAACCCGATCAGACCGAGTGCAACCAGGGCCGCAGACATCGGTTCCGGCGTTACGATCGGTGGACGCAGGACATCAGGCACTTCGACGCCGTTACCGGGTGCGTAGAAGACGAGGTCAGTCTGGCCGTCAAATTGCCAGGTGTGGAACCAGCCCGTGCTCTCGGAAATGAAGCGGGGCAAGGACGAGAATCCGAACACGCCCATCTCGCCGGGCAGCAGGCCCAGGCCCCCAGAATTCGCGATATCCCACTCGACCGGCATGCCCGAGCAGCAGTCGAAGATCCAGGCTGCGGTCGGCGCATACAGATCCGTCAGATCAGCTACGCCCGCCGGCAGCGCTGTCTCGAACCCGGAGAAGCCATTGCTGGTGCCCGGCGCGGGGTCATACGAATTGTTGCTGACGGTGTACCGCCACTCGTACTTGCCGAAATCACCGGCGAAGTTGTCGAACACTTCAACGAAAATGTGGACGGCGCTCGGGTCTAATCCGAACGCATAGTCATGGTCGTTGCTGAATATCAGCGTTGCCGATGCCGTTGTCGACACGGCGAGCAGCGCCCCGGCAGCGGCTACGCGCTTGATTGAGTTAGCGAATCGTTTGGTCATTCCGTTATCTCCCCCATAGTTAGAATGGTCAGGTTGAACCTGCCTTAGTTGCCCTCAGCAAAATCTATTCCATTAGTGGGAATGATCGCTAAGCTGCGGAAAAATCAAAGAGTCATCGTACCGAGCGAAGTTATTGGCGACGGCCTTTGTAAAAATCATTGACAGAATACGTGGCTAGCTCGCTCGACATCCGCATTCGCGACCTGCCTTTTCGAAGGAAAATCGCCTTAGTTCCGTAAGTTAAATTGTCGATGGCAGAACGTAAAAGTTTTGGACAGCGAAACCAAGGATCCGGCTCCAGTTTGTGAAGCCGCAGCCAGCAACGGCACTGAGCGGCCTTGCACCCAGAAAACAATGGCTGAATTTGTCGGAGCCACAATAGGGGTCGGCGCGGGTTTATGCTGGCGCCCTCTACAGCCTTACGAGGACTCACCTATGGGGTTGCTGATCAACGGCGTGTGGGACGCCGACGCCACCATGATTCCTATCCAGGCGGGACGTTTCGTGCGCGAACCCGCCGCCTTTCGCGATACCGTCAGTGCCGATGGCTCGTCGGGTTTCAAGGCCGAGGCCGGCCGCTACCACCTCTACGTCGCATTTCACTGCCCATGGGCCTGGCGCACGATGTTATACCGTCGTTTGAAGCGTCTCGACAACATCATCTCCATGACCATCGCCATTCCCAACGATCGGCGCGAAGGCTGGCTATTCGGCGACTACGCGGGTGGTTGCGCGCCCGATGGTGTCAACGGTTTTACCCATCTGCACCAGGCCTATAGCGCGGCGCGACCGGACTACAGCGGCACAGTGTCGGTGCCGGTGCTATGGGATCGCGCGCGCCGCACTATCGTCAGCAACGAGTCCTCGGAAATCATCCGCATGTTGAACAGCGCTTTCGATGGGCTGACCGACGCGCGCGAGGACTACTATCCGCTCGCGCTGCGCGCCGACATCGACGCCGTCAACCAGCGTGTCTACGACGGTGTCAACAATGGTGTCTATCGTGTCGGCCTGGCACGTAGTCAGGATGCCTATGACGAAGCCTTCGACGTCTTGTTTGCGACGCTCGATTGGCTGGACGCGCGTCTTGCCACGCAGCGCTATCTGATCGGCGCGCGCGTGACTGAAGCGGATTGGCGCTTGCTTGCCAGTCTGTTGCGCTTCGATCTGGTCTACCACCCGTTGTTCAAATGTAATCAGCGCACTATCGCCAGCTATGCGCAATTGTCGAACTATCTGCGCGATCTCTATCAAGTGCCAGGCGTGGCGGAGACAGTGAACATCGCGCATTTCGTGCGCGGCTATTACGCCATCATCCACGTCAATCCGAATGGCATCATCCCGCGGGGTCCGAAGTTTTATGCGGACTGGTTGCGTCAGCCCCACGATCGCGCGCGCTTTAGTGCCAGCGCGGTAAATGCAAATTAACCTGCGCTAAAGGCTCAGACAGCACGGCAACGTGGCCTTAGAGTGACATCAAAAGCGCGCCCATCGCGCTCGCCCCTACCCACAACGGTATCGTTCGCTGCTGGACATTCTGCGATACTGCATGACAGCAATTGTGTGCGGTGAGGACAGGTCGACCATGACCGTGAAGGCGAAGCTTGGGGTTGGTGTCAGTGGCGGCGTGCTCGCCATCGCGTGGTCGCTGCTGCTGGCGGTCAGCGGCCATGCGGCGCGCGCCGCCGATCCCGCACCGGCTGCCGCCGCGCCACCGCCACCGGCGGTGACGGTCGCCAAGCCGGTGTTCAAAAACATTACGGAATGGGACGACTATACCGGCCGTTTCATCGCCAAAGAGCGCGTCGACGTGCGCGCGCGGGTGTCGGGTTATCTCGAGTCGGTGCATTTTAAGGAAGGCCAGATGGTCGCGGCGGGCGAACTGCTGTTCATCCTCGACCAGCGCCCCTTTAAGACCCAGGTGGCGCGCGCCAAGGCCGAGGTCGATCGTGCCAATACCCAGCTCAGAGTCGGCCAGCTCGAATTCGAACGCGGCGAACGCCTGCAGTCCTCGCGCGCCATGAGCAAGGAGACCGCCGAAGAGCGGCGCGCCAAGCGCGATGCGGCGCAGGCCGAAGTCGACGCGGCCACGGCCGCGCTGCGCAATGCTGAACTCGATCTCAGCTTCACTGAAGTCCGCGCGCCGATGGCCGGGCGCTTGTCGGACATTCGCACCGACGTCGGCAATCTCATTTCCGGCGGCAGCGCCGATTCGACCGTACTCACCACCATTGTTTCGCTCGATCCGATCGAACTTGAGATCGAGGCCTCGGAGGCCGAGTTCCTGCGCTACACCCGTCTCGACAGCGCTGGCACACGACCGTCTTCGCGCGATGTGCCGAACCGCATCGAGGCCCAGCTCATCGACGAGACCGACTGGGTGCACAAGGGCAATATGACCTTCGTCGACAACGAAATCGACCCCAACTCCGACTCCATTCGCGGCCACGCAACGTTTCCCAATCCCGATCACGTGCTG
>JANMJF010000062.1:0-19257 GCA_031371245.1 Pseudomonadota bacterium
ATTTCGCGACGGATGTGTTCGCGCTGATCGCTCGTCAGCCCATCCCATTTGTTGATCACCACCACCAGCGCGCGGCCGCTGTCCAAGACCATGCCGAGCAGATGCAGATCCTGCTCGGTAAGGCCGTCATGGGCATCGACCAGGAGCAGGGCAATCTGGGTGCGTTCGAGGGCGTTGAGCGTCTGCACGGCGCTGAATTTTTCTTCGATACCATGAGTGCGGCCGCGCCGACGCAGACCGGCCGTGTCGATAATGGTATAGCCGCGTCCGCGCCGTTCGAAATCGCTGTCGACCGCATCGCGCGTCGTGCCCGGCACCGTCGAGGTGATCATACGGTCTTCGCCAAGGATGCGGTTGACCAGGGTTGACTTGCCGACATTGGGCCGGCCGACAACGGCGTTGCGTACGCGCCCACTGCGGTCTTCGCGTGCATAGGATGCACGCGCTGGCCAGTCGACGGTGATGTCCTCGATCATCGTCGTCACGCCATCGCCGTGCGCTGCGGAAATGGCATAAGCGCGTGCCATGCCCAGCGCCGCGAACTCAGCCAGCGCGAGATTGATTTCGCGGCCTTCAGCTTTGTTTACCGCCAGCACCGCGCGGGTGCCGGTTTCGCGCAGCGTTTTGACTATCTCTTCGTCGTTGGCATTGATGCCAGCGCGGCCGTCGACCATCACGATCACGGCATCGCACAGCCGCGCGGCGCTCAGCGCCTGGGCGCTGACCTGCTGGCTGATCTCGTCTTCCTGCGCACCATCGATACCACCGGTATCGACCACGATGTAACCCGCATCACCAACCCGTCCGATGCCGACTTTGGGATCGCGCGTGAGGCCCGGCACATCGGCCACTAAAGCTTCGCGCGAGCGGGTCAGGCGGTTGAAGAGGGTCGATTTGCCGACATTGGGTCGGCCGACGATGGCGATGGTCGGCTTGCCGCCTTCGCCACCAAAAGCCTTGATCTCAGACATGCAGGTCTCCGGCGCGGCGCGCGTCGTTCACGACCGGGCAAGGCGCCGTCACACGCTGTGCTCAGTGCGGGCGCATAGCGACGAGTTGACCCGTCGTTGAATAGATCAGCAGGATGCTGCCGGCATTGATGGCGGGCGCGATGATGCGATCTTTGGTCACGCGCTCGCGATATTCGAACTCGCCGGTGGCGGCATCCAGCCAATGCACATAGCCTTCGAAATCGGCCACCACCACGTGGCCCTGAAAGAAGATCGGCGCCGTTACAAAGCGATTGGCGAGCGCTTCCTGCTTCCACAGCGACTTGCCAGTCTTGGCTTCCAAGGCCCAGATCAAACCCTTGTCATCGGTCACGTAAACGCGCTCATCGCCGACCGACAGTTCTTCGTAGGAGGACACTTCCCGCGTCCACAGGATCTTGCCGTCGGCGATCGACAAGGCCGCGACGGCGCCCTGGAAGCTTGATACATAGGCCATGGTGCCGACCACCACCGGTGACGCATCGACGTCTACCATGCGTTCCAGATCGGAGCGGCCGGTCGGTACGGCGAGCGGGCTTTCCCACACCATCTTGCCGGACTTCAGACTGATCGCCGCGAAGCGGCCATTGTCGAAGCCGGCCATGGCGAGGTCGGCATCGATGACCGGTGGTGCGACGCCACGCAAGGTCAGGATCGGTACGGTGCGTTCGTAAACCCACATCTCGGCACCGGTCGCCGAATTGAGACCATAGAGTCGTCCGTCGCCAGTGCGTGCTACCGTCACGCCGTTGCCAGCGGTCGGTGCGGCCAGCACTTCGCTGGAGACCTTGGCCACCCAGCGCACTTTGCCTGTGTCGGCTTCGCGCGCGATCACGCGTCCGTCGCCGGTGCCCATCAGCAGCAGACCGTCACCGCCGCCGGGACCGCCGGTGTATTGCACGTCTTTGTCATGGATCTCCCACTCTTGCTTGCCGGTCGAAAGCGTGGTCGCGACCAAATGGCCGTAGCGATCGGCCACCAACAGGCGTTCGCCGAACACCGCCGGCGTAAGCTTGAGATATTGTTTGTCTGAACCCTTGCCAATGCGGTCGGACCATAGCTTCTCGACCTGCATGCGCGCCTCGAACTCTTCGAGATCGTTCGGTTTGATGGCGTTGCTGGACTCGCGGAAAAGTAATTCCTTGGTCGACTGACAGGAGGCGAGCACCGCCACCAGCGTCGCCAGCATGATGGCGCGTAACAACAAACCCATACTCAGGAACCGCCGCTTTTGGCCGCTGCCGGGCTGGTCAGATTGTCGAGCTTGATCTGTATGGAATCGCGATCGAGTCCGAGCTTCTCGGCCGCCGCGAGGGCTTCGAGGTATTTGGCGCGCGCAGCGGCAACATCGCCGCGGGCGGCGAGCACATCGGCGCGCAGTTCTACCGCGCCATGCTCGCCGGCGACGAGCGGAATCGCTTCGAGTTGTTGCTGGGCTTCGTCATGCTTGCCTTCGGCTAGCAGCAGACGCGCCAGGCGTTCGCGCGCGACGTTGGCCAATTCACCGTGGCCATCCGTGTCGAGCAGACGCTGCAGTTCGGCCTTGGCCTGGGTGTAATCGTTTTTTTCGACCGCCACTTTGGCGATCAGCAGTGAACTCAACTTGGCGTAGACCGAATTTGGATAGGATTCGATGATGGTGTGGCCGGCCTTCATCGCGTCATCGAGCTTCTGCGCGGCGGCCATCTGGATAAGCTGTTCGTAATTCTGCGAGGCACTCTCGGCCATGGTCGTCTGGGTCGCGTCCCAGTAACGATAGGCGGCCAGGCCACCGATGCCCAAGGTCAAGCCGAGCAGCAGTGCCCGGCCGTTGTCCTTCCACCAGCGGCGGATCTGTTCAACCTGTTCCTGTTCTGAAACGTAAGCGTCCATTAGGTCTTCTCTGCCGTACAGGCGTCGGTCTGATGGGTAAATCGGGCCGCGATTATAGTCGCAATCCCGCCGCTCCCGGCGGCCACTGTCGGACGTCGAGCGGCGGTTAGCGGCAGAGCGCTTGCAGCACCGCCGCCACCCTGTCCCGCGCATGAACTGCCTGCGGCACGTCACTGCGCAGCGGCTTGACTGTGACGGTGCCGCGTGCGATCTCGTCCTCGCCCAGCAGCAGGGCGACCGCCGCGCCCGATTTGTCAGCCTTCTTCATGCGTGACTTCAGACTGCCGCCGCCGACATGCAAGACGATGTGCCAGTCCGGCAGGCGGCTACGCAACTGCTCGGCAAGACTCACGGCATCGGCATCGAACGGCTCGCCAGTTGCGCTTACATACACCGCCGGGCTGCTCGGCGAGTGTGCCTGCCCAGCGCGTAACTCCAGCAGACGTTCGACGCCCATCGCAAAACCGATGGCCGGCGTCGGCTTGCCACCCATCAACTCAACGAGGCCGTCGTAACGGCCTCCAGCACAGACTGTGCCTTGCGCGCCGAGTTCAGTGGTGATCCATTCGAAGACCGTCTTCGAGTAATAATCGAGGCCGCGCACCAGGCGCGGATTGTGCTGCACTTCGACGCCATTGGCGGCCAGCATCGCGCACAGATTTTCGAAGTGAGTGTGCGATTCGTCGTCGAGGTATTCGGCCAGCGACGGTGCGCCGGCGATGAGTTCGCCCATGGCCGGATTTTTGCTGTCGAGGATGCGCAATGGGTTGCGCTCAAGACGCTCGCGGGAATCCTGATCAAGCACGTCACAATGTCTACGGAAATAATCGCTCAAGGTCTCGCGATAACGGGCACGCGCCACGCTGGAACCCAGCGAATTCATCTCCAGACGCAGATTGCCGATACCAAGCGCACGCCACAGACGGGCCGTCATGAGTATGACTTCAGCGTCGATATCAGGGCCGACTGCACCAAAGGCTTCAACACCGATCTGATGAAACTGGCGGTGACGCCCACGTTGCGGACGCTCGTGACGGAACATCGGTCCGGCATACCACAAGCGCAAGGGTGTGTGCTGCAGCAGACCGTGTTGCAACACCGCGCGCACGCAGCTGGCGGTGCCTTCAGGGCGCAAGGTCAGACTGTCGCCATTGCGATCCTCGAAGGTATACATCTCCTTCTGCACGATGTCCGTGGCGTCGCCAATGGAGCGTTTGAATACCGCCGATTGTTCGACCAGCGGCAGGCGAATTTCGCCATAGCCGTAGCTCGTCAGCAAGGCCGCGACGATCGCTTCGAATTCACGCCAGGCCGCGCTCAGCGGTGGCATGATGTCGTTCATGCCGCGAACCGCCTGCAAATGGGTGCTCATTGCACACCGGCCTGTGCTGCTGGCTGCTCGACGCCACCCAAGGTGGTCTTCACCACCCCGTCACGCGCCAGTGCTGCAAGATCGATGGCCTTGCCGGCGAAGGACAGACGTACCGCCGGCGCATTGCCGATCACTAGCGTGTAGGGGCGTTTGCCCGTAATGCGGACTTCGTTGCCGGGTCTGACCAGATTGTAAAAAAGCCGCGCGCCGCCGGCATCGAGTACTTCGACCCAAGCGTCGGCGCTGGAATTGATGACGACATCGGCCGCCGCCGAGCCGGACTCGGGCCGCGCGCCGATGTCGTCCGACGACGTTTCAACAGTCGTATTCGCTGGCAGCGGCGTCGCTAGATCCGGCGCCCGAAAGAACGGATCTTCGGGGTGCGTGATCTGTTCGAATTGATAGGACAGCGGCGCAGTCGGCGGTATCGGTTCGACGGCGGCCGGGTTACTCTCGGTCAGATATTTGAGCATCGAAAACGAGTCGCTGTGGGAGCGCCACCACAGTACAACCAGCAACAACATGGCAACTGCCAGTGCGACGGTGGTGTAGCGCACGATACGACTATCG
Source organism: Pseudomonadota bacterium (assembly GCA_031371245.1). GTDB lineage: Bacteria > Pseudomonadota > Gammaproteobacteria > JADJYF01. Next base: position 4,804 of record JANMJF010000062.1, read on the forward strand.
CTGGTGATCTCGAGTGGTGCGCGCGATTCGAAATCGGCTAGCGGAGGCGCCTCGTGCACACCCTTGGCATCGAATAATGCGAGCAGCGCGCCGCCATCCAAGCCGAGTTCCTTGGCCCGCGCGCGCAAATAACCACGGGTGAAGGCCGGCGCCGGCAGATCGTCGAATGTCTCGCTTTCCAGCGACCGGATGATGCGTGGTTCGAGGCGCAGGCTGCGCGCCAGATCGATCTCGCTCAGGTTGCGCTGTTCGCGGGCGCGTCGCAGCGTGGCGCCAATGCCCGTTTCCAGCAATGCCTTCGACGAACGCTCGGACTCCCCTGCTGACGGATCGGTCACTTGGGCTTCGATTCGAGCAGTAGTTTGGTTTGCGGCGAGTCGGGAAAATTCTTCTCGAGCTGCAACCCATAACTAGCCTCGGCGTCGCGACCACCGAGCTGACGTTCAATTTGGACCCCCAGCCACAGCGAGCTTGCATTGGGCTCGGCGAGGGCCGTGTAACGCTGCAGGTAAGCACGTCCCTGCAGGGCATGTTGTTGCTGCAGACTCAAGCCCGCCATCTGCAGCAGCGCCGGCGCCATCTGCGGATCGAGTTCAAGCGCCTTGCGGAAATTGCCGTCGGCCTGCTCAAGGCGGCCACCGCTCAACGCGCACACACCAGCGTTGTAATAGGCGTTCTCGGCGTTGCGGTACAGCGGGTTCTCGACCGCCTTCATGATCGACTTCTCGCCTTCTTCATAGCGACCGCGCTGGCACAGGAACTGGCCGTAATTGTTCAGCGCTGCGGAATTGTTGGCATCGATATGCAGCGCCTGCTTGAAGCTGGCCTCGGCTAGCTCGTATTGGCCGAGGACGCTGTACAGCAGGCCGAGCGTGCTGTGTGCATCGACGTGGTGGGGGTCGAGCTCGATCGCTTTCTTGAGTTTGTCCATCGCGATCTGGTATTCGCCATTGCTCATGTATTGTCCGCCGAGTTCGGTATTGATTTCGGCGAGCTTAGAGCGGTCACTCTGCGGTTTACTGAGCGTCGACGACGATTGGCAGGCCGCAAGCGTCAGGCTCAGGAGTAGGACGGTCACGGCGCGTGCGCGCTTACACATCAGCTCATCTCCTCAGTGGCGCCCGCCGGAACCGGTGCTGGGCGTTGATGACGGCGAGCACGGGCCTGGACTTCACCGACCAGTTGGCCGCACGCCGCCGCGATGTCGTCACCGCGCGTTTTGCGTGTGACTGTAACGATGCCTGAACGTGACAATTTGTCGCGAAAGGCGTTGATGGCTGCATCACTGGAGCGCTCGAAGCCCGCATCAGTGAAGGGATTGAAAGGGATCAGATTGATCTTGGCGGGCAGTCCTTGCAGGAGGCGGATCAGGGCACGGGCTTCGGCGACACTGTCGTTGACGCCCTTCAGCATGACGTATTCGAAGGTGATCTCCGCGTGAGGGTTGGACACTACATAGCGTTTACACGCGGCCATCAATTCGACTAGTGGGTAGCTGCGATTGATCGGTACCAGCTGGTCGCGCAATTCGTCGTTGGTGGCATGCAGCGACACCGCGAGACTGACCGGGCAGAGGGCGGCGAGCTTGTCGATGCCCGGCACGATGCCGGCGGTGCTCAAGGTCACGCGTTTGCGTGCGAGGTTGTAGGCGTTATCGTCGAGCATGAGGCGCATGGCCGGCACGACATTGTCAAAATTCAACAGCGGCTCGCCCATACCCATCATCACCACATTGGTGATGTGACGACCGACTTTCGGCGTCTGGCCAAGGGCGCGTGCGGCCTGCCACACCTGACCGATGATCTCGGCCGTGGTCAGATTACGACTGAAACCCTGGCGCGCCGTGGCGCAGAACGCGCAATCAAGGGGACAGCCGACCTGTGAGGACACGCACAGCGTGCCGCGCTCACCGTCGGGAATGAATACCGTTTCGATGGAATTGCCGTTGCCGACGCGCATCAGCCATTTGCGCGTGCCGTCGCTGGAAATTTGTTCGCGGACGATTTCAGGTGGACGTATCTCGCTCTGCTCACGCAGCTGCTCGCGCAGCACGCGACTCAGATTGGTCATTGCGTCGAAGTCGGCGATGCCGAGCTGGTGCACCCATTTGACTATCTGGGTAGCACGAAAGCCGCGCTCGCCTATGCTCTCGAAATAACCGCTGAGACCGGCGGCATCGAAATCGAGCAGATTAACGGGCGCGGCGGCGGGCATGGGATCAACTGCGCGAGAAGATCTCGCTGCCCTTGAAGAAAAAGCTGATTTCGGTGCGGGCGGTGTCCGGACCGTCGGACCCGTGTACCGCGTTCTCGGTGATGCTGGTGGCGAAGTCGGCACGGATGGTGCCCGGCGCTGCCTGGGCGGGGTTGGTCGCACCCATCACGTCGCGGTTGACCTGGATGGCACTCTCGCCTTCCAGCACCTGGACCACCACCGGTCCGTAGGTCATGAACTCGACGAGTTCGCCGAAAAACGGCTTGTCGCGATGCACGTCATAGAACTCACCCGCCTGGGAGTCGCTCATGCGGAGCATTTTCGAGGCGATCACACACAGGCCGGCGGCCTCGAATTTGGCGACGATCCCGCCGATGTGATTGTGACGCACCGCACCGGGTTTGATGATGGACAGCGTGCGTTCTATGGCCATGCCGAATTGCTCCCTAACTTCTTGATAAAGCGCTTAAAAACGGGCGCCATTATACTGATTAAAAGGGCTGAAACCACTATTTCTAGTGGGTCTTGCGTTGCCCAAACCAAGGGTGTCAGTACATACCCGTTTCGAGGCGGGCCGCTTCGGACATCATTTCCTGATTCCACGGCGGGTCGAAGACCAGTTCGATCTCGACATCGTTGACGTTCGGTACCAGGGCGACCTTGGAACGCACGTCATCGACCAGGAACGGGCCCATGCCGCAACCTGGAGCAGTCAGCGTCAGATCGATCTCCACGCGGTTGCGGCCACCTTCTGCACTTTTGACCTCACAGCGGTAGATCAACCCCAGTTCGACGATGTTGATCGGAATTTCGGGGTCGTAGCAGGTCGACAACTGTTCCCAGATGAGGTCTGTGTCGACGCTGCCATCGGCATTGCCTTGCGCATGCGCGGCTGGCAATGCGGCGGCCTCCATGCCCAATGCGTCGACATCGGTGGCGGCGATACGCGCCAAGTTACCATTGGCGTTGACGGTTACCGCGCCGCCCAGAGCCTGGGTCACGTAGACCACGGTGCCGGCGGCCAAGCTCACCGTCGAACCTTCAGGGATCATGACCGCCGCGCAATCGCGCGACAGTGTAATGGGCGACCCGTAGGAATTTGGTTGATTCATACTCACCTTGCTCAAGCACTCAGCATGGGCAGAACTTTTTCGATAGCGTCAAACACCGCATGCACTTCGGCGACGGTGTTATAGAGCGCAAAAGATGCGCGCGCGGTGCCGACCACACCAAAATGTTCCATGACCGGCATTGCGCAGTGATGACCGGTGCGGATGGCGACGCCGTGATGGTCGAGCAGGGTGCCGAGATCCTGTGGATGCACACCTTGAATCTCAAACGACACTACCGCCGCCTTGTGCGCGGCCTGACCGATGATGCGCAGGCCGGCTATCGACTGGGCGCGCGCGGTGGCAGCCACCAGCAACGCATCTTCATGGGCCAGCACGGCCGGCAGATCGAGGGCAGCGAAATACTCCAGCGCGCTCGCCAGGCCCAGCGCACCGGCGATGTGTGGTGTGCCTGCCTCAAAGCGGAACGGGATGTCGTTGTACTCGGTGTGTTCGAAGCGCACAACTTTGATCATGTCGCCACCACCTTGATAGGGTGGCATCGCTTCGAGCAGTTCGGCGCGGCCGTACAGCACGCCGATACCCGTCGGGCCGAGGGCCTTGTGGCCGGAGAAGGCGAAAAAGTCACACCCCATTGCCTGCACGTCGACGGCACAATGAATGATCGACTGTGCGCCGTCGATCAGCACGAGCGCGCCGACCCCATGGGCGCGTTTGATGATGTCCTCGACCGGATTGATGGTGCCGAGCGCGTTGGAGATGTGTGCGACGGCCACCAGGCGCGTACGCGGTGAGAGCTGGGCCTCGAACTTGTCCATTTCGATTTCACCGGCGTCGTTGATCGGCGCTACACGCAAGCGTGCGCCGGTCTGCTCGCACAACATCTGCCACGGCACAATATTGGCGTGATGTTCGAGTTCCGAAACCAGAATTTCATCATCAGCACGCAGATTGTGTCGGCCCCAGGTCTGGGCCACCAAGTTGATGGACTCGGTGGTGCCGCGCGTGAAAATGATTTCGCGTGACTCACGCGCATTGATGAAGCGCTGTACGGTGTCGCGCGCCCCTTCGTGGGCGGCGGTCGCGTCCGCGCTGAGGGTGTGCACGCCACGGTGGATATTGGCGTTCTCGAATTCGTAATAGTGACGCAGGCGCTCGATCACGACCGCCGGCTTCTGGGTGGTCGCGGCGTTGTCGGCATAAACCAGTGGCTTGCCGTTGACGCTGCGCGCGAGAATCGGAAAATCAGCGCGCACGCGCGCGACGTCGAAGCCTGACGTCGAATTGCGCTCGTTCAAGGCGGTGGTAGCGTTCACGGCGTGTCGAGGGCGTTACGCAATTGGCTGTAGTCGGTGTGTCCGAGGAAGCGGGTTTCTATCCAGCGCCGCACCCCCGGCAAGGGGATCTCGTCAACTACCTTCTGGGCGAAGGCGTAGGTCAGCAGCGCGCGGGCGACAGCCGCCGACAGGCCACGCGAACGCAGATAAAACAGCGCTGAGCTATCCAACTCGCCAACGGTTGCGCCGTGCGTGCAGCTGACGTCGTCGGCGTAGATCTCAAGCTCGGGTTTGGTGTCGACCTCGGCCTGGCGCGACAACAGTAGATTGTTGCTGGTCTGCTGTGCGGTGATCTGCTGGGCGTTGCGGGCGACCACCACTTTGCCATTGAATACGCCGCGGCTGCGGCCATCAAGGATGCCGCGATAGAGCTCGCTGCTGTGGGTGTCGCCGACGCGATGATCGACGCGCGTATGATGATCGATGTGCTGCTGGCCAGCGGCGACGAACAGTCCGTTCAGTCGGCAGCGCGCGCCACGACCGACCAGCGCGACATCGATATCGACCCGCGTCAGGCGACCACCGAAGGCCAGCGAATCGGACACGTAATTGCCGTGTTCAGCCACACTGACTGCCACGCGACCGATGTGGGCGCTATGTAGCGATTCGTTGGCAAGGCGATGGTGATAGAAAGTCGCGCCGCTGCCGAGGCTCACTTCGCAGACACTGTTGGTCAGTCCGTTGGCGGCATCAACACTCAGATATTCCTCGATCAGGCGCAGTTCGCTATTGCGCTCGGCACGCACCAGTACCCGCGGGCCACGCAGCAGATCGTTGCCCGCGCCCAGCATCACCAGGTGCAATGGTTCGCGCAGACGCACATCGGCGTCGATTTCGATCAGCACACCGTCACCGAGCAGGGCGGTGTTCAAGGCCTGAAAAGTGCTGCCCGCCTCAACATTGGCCTCGAGTAGACTCGCGAGCTGTTCGGGATCGCTGTCCAGCAGCGCGGCAATACTGTGCACACGCACACCGGACGGCAGGCCGTCGAGGCTGCTCAGGTCGGCACGGAAACCGGCATTCACCAGTACCACACGCAGGGTGCTGGTGGTCGATAATTCGAGGGCACGCAGATCAGCCGACGAGACGCTGGTGCTATCGGCCCTCGTCGCACCGCGCATGGTGCTTTGTGCCAGCCCGCTGAGGCTGGTGTATTTCCAGTCTTCCAGTGCAATGCTCGGCAAGCCTTGATCATGCACACGCGCGGCGGCTGCACGGCGCAGCGAGATCAAGTGCGCGCCGCGTCCAGAACGTGGGGTGTGATCCAGCGCCGCCAGCGCGGCGTCGGCCACCAAGGCGAGCGAGGACATCAGGCCGCAGCCTCTTCCAACAACCAGTCGTAGCCGCGCGCTTCGAGTTCGAGCGCGAGATCCTTGAGACCGGATTTGATGATGCGGCCCTTGGCCAACACATGCACGTAGTCGGGCACGATGTAGTCGAGCAGACGTTGATAGTGGGTAATGATGACGAAGGAGCGCGCACCATCGCGCAGTGCATTGACACCTTCGGCAACAATTTTCAGCGCATCGATGTCGAGACCCGAGTCGGTCTCATCGAGGATCGCCAGACGCGGCTCAAGCACGCTCATCTGAAAGATTTCGTTGCGCTTTTTTTCGCCACCCGAGAAACCAGCATTAACTGGCCGGTTCAGCAGGCTGTCGTCGAGGCCGATGGCTTTGACGCGAGTCTTGACCAGTTTCAGGAATTCGACCGCGCTCAAGGCCTTTTCGCCGCGATAGCCGCGTATGCCATTGAGTGCGGCCTTCAACATGTAAACATTGTTCACACCCGGAATTTCGACCGGATATTGAAAGGCGAGGAACACACCTTCACCGGCACGCGCTTCAGGGTCGAGGTCAAGCAGCGACTTGCCATTGAAGGTCACCGAACCGGCGGTGACGGTGTAACCCTCGCGTCCGGCCAGCACATGGGATAGGGTGCTCTTGCCCGAGCCATTCGGCCCCATGATGGCGTGGGTTTCGCCGGGGCCGATGCTGAGGTTGAGACCACGCAGGATTTCGGTGCCGCCCACGTCTACGTGTAGATTTTTGATTTCAAGCATTTCAAATTCCGCCGTGGTGCGCGCTCGGCCCTTAGCCGACCGCCCCTTCGAGACTGATACCGAGCAATTTCTGCGCTTCCACCGCGAATTCCATCGGCAGTTCCTTGAATACTTCTTTACAGAAGCCGTTCACTATCATGTTCACCGCGTCTTCCTGCTTGATGCCGCGGCTGCGCAGATAGAACAACTGGTCGTCACTGATCTTGGAGGTCGAGGCCTCGTGCTCGATCTGTGCCGTCGGGTTCTTGCATTCGATATACGGAAAGGTATGGGCCGCGCAGCTCGAACCGAGCAGCAGTGAATCGCACTGGGTGTAATTGCGCGCGCCGTCGGCGCCAGCGGCGATACGCACCAAGCCGCGATAGGCGTTCTGGCTGCGACCGGCCGAGATGCCTTTGGAGACAATGGTGCTGCGCGTGCCACGACCAATGTGAATCATCTTGGTGCCGGTATCGGCCTGCTGCATGTTGTTGGTCAGCGCTACCGAGTAGAACTCACCGACCGAGTTCTCGCCTTTCAGGATGCAACTCGGGTATTTCCAGGTGATGGCCGAACCGGTCTCAACTTGGGTCCAGGAAATCTTGGAGCGCGCGCCACGGCAGTCGCCGCGCTTGGTGACGAAGTTGTAGATGCCGCCGCGACCTTCCGCATCACCTGGATACCAGTTCTGCACGGTCGAGTACTTAATCGAGGCGTCGTCCAAGGCAATAAGCTCGACCACCGCTGCATGGAGCTGGTTTTCGTCGCGCATCGGCGCGGTGCAGCCTTCGAGATAGCTGACGTAAGCACCCTCATCAGCGATGATCAGCGTGCGCTCAAACTGTCCGGTGTTCATCGCGTTGATGCGGAAATAGGTCGACAACTCCATCGGGCAGCGGGTGTTCTTCGGGATGTAGACGAAGGACCCATCGGTGAATACCGCTGAGTTGAGCGCCGCGTAGTAATTGTCGGCGACCGGTACCACCGTGCCGAGATACTTGCGCACCAGGTCAGGATGCTCACGCACCGCTTCCGAGAACGAGCAGAAGATCACGCCCGCCTCAGCCAGCTTGTCGCGAAACGTGGTGTGTACGGAAACGCTGTCGAACACCACGTCGACGGCGATACCCGCCAGCATCTTCTGCTCTTCGAGCGGAATGCCGAGCTTCTCGTAAGTTTCGAGCAGTTTCGGATCGACCTCGTCGAGGCTCTGGGGCCGGTCCTTGGCCGACTTCGGCGCGGCGTAATAGGAGATCGCCTGGAAATCGATGGGCGGGTAGTGAACGTGGGCCCACTTTGGCTCGCGCATGGTTTGCCAACGGGCGAAAGCTTTCAGCCGCCACTCGAGCATCCATTGTGGCTCGTCTTTTTTGGCTGAGATCAACCGGATGGTGTCTTCGTCCAAACCGGGCGGCACAGTGTCGGATTCGATATCGGTGACGAATCCGGCGGCGTAATGCCGATCGACGAATTCGGCGACTTCCTGGGCATTGCTCGCCATCGCGGAATAATCCTCAGGGTACGGCCTTAAAGGCTGAAGCTCTCGCCACAGCCACAAGTGGCAGCGACGTTGGGGTTGGCGAAGCGAAAGCCTTCATTGAGGCCTTCGCGGGCGAAATCCACTTCGGTGCCGTCGAGATATTTCAAACTCTGGGCGTCGACCACCACAGCAACACCATGGCATTCGAACACTTGGTCTTGATCAAGCACGTCCTTGGTCATCTCGACCACGTACATATAGCCCGAACAACCGGTCGGCTTGACCGCCAGGCGCAGGCCGGCGGCGGGTTCGCGAGTCATGAAATCGCGCACCCGGTTGGCAGCGCGTTCTGTCAATGTAATAGCCATGTGTCTCTCGTTTGAGCGCTGCACGCTTAGACGGCTGCCTCGGGACGCAGCTCGCCGGGGTGACCTTCCTTCAGACGATGCAGGGTTTGTACGCCCTTCTGCCGGACCAGCTGGTCGAGGCTGACGCTGTTCAGAAAATCGCGGATCTGGTTGGACAAGTCCTCCCACAGATCGTGGGTCAGACAGCGTTGCTCACCTTGGCAGTTGCGGCGGCCGCCGCAGCGTGTCGCGTCGACGGTTTCGTTGACGGCATCAATGACGTCCGCTACCGAAATTGCCGAACCTGGTCGGCCGAGCTTATAGCCGCCGCCCGGACCGCGCATGCCATCGACCAGACCGTTGCGCCGCAGGCGCGCGAACAGTTGTTCGAGGTAGGACTGGGAGATGCCCTGGCGATCAGCAATTTCGGCCAGCGAGACCGGCCCGCGGTCATAGTGCAGTGCCAGGTCCAACATCGCCGTCACCGCATATCTTCCGCGCGTCGTGAGTCTCATTCGCCCTTACCTCCTGAGGTAGCCCGGATCCTTATCCGACTAAAACACTAGGCAATTGTCGTATACCCGACTAAATCGGTCAAGTATTCGTGGCGGGGTGACGCTCAGGAGTTGACGGCAGTCTCATTTGCCGCGCGAGCCACCGCCTCGGCAGCCTCGACACGGGAGCGCAGCTGCGCGATTTCGTTTTCAACATCGCGTGCATGGTCGAGCAACGAATCAAGCGCCTGGGATACCGGGTCGGGCATATTGGGCACCTGACCGTAGGCATCAAAGCCCAATTTGCGCGCAGTTTCGGCGCGCTGGCGAAATTTCTCATCGACCGCCTGCACCACGCGGCCGGGGATGCCGACGACGGTGGCATTGATCGGTACGTCACGAACTACCACGGCGTTGGAGCCGATGCGGGCGTTGGCGCCGATCGTGATCGGGCCCAGCACCTTAGCGCCAGCACCGATCACGACGCCGTTTTCGAGCGTCGGGTGGCGTTTGCCCTTCTCCCAGGTCGTGCCGCCCAAGGTCACTCCGTGGTAAAGCGTGCAGTCGTCACCGATTTCGGCGGTTTCGCCGATCACCACGCCCATGCCGTGGTCGATGAAGAAGCGCCGGCCGATGGTCGCGCCCGGGTGGATCTCGATACCTGTCAGCAAGCGTGCGATATGGGATAGGAAGCGCGCCGCCCATTTGAACCCGATCCGCCACAGTTTGTGGCTGACACGATGGATCAGCACCGCATGCACGCCGGGATAGCAGGTCAGGATCTCAAGTGTGTGGCGCGCGGCCGGGTCACGCTCGAATACACTGCTTATGTCTTCTCTGATACGCTCAAGCATGTTGATAGCTCCACCCTCTTATCCACAAGCATAGCCTGGCCCGGATGTGTCCGCGCCCCGGCAGACGTTCCGTGCCACCCTCCGATTCGATGTCCGACCCCGACCCTGAACAGACCCAGCCGTTGTCATTACGCGAGGTGGTGGGCAGCATCCTGGCAGCGCTGCTTGGTGTCCAGAGTTCGCGCAATCACGCCCGTGACTTTGCGCGCGGCACGGCCGGCCAGTATATCGTGGTCGGCCTGATTGCGACGATAGTGTTAGTGCTGCTGGTCTACCTGGCGGTCAAACTCATACTGCGACTCGCCGTCGGCTGAACCCCTCGGTCGGCCAGGACCGACGTCCTGGTGTCAGCGCAATTTGAGCACCTGCGCGCGCAGTTTCTCCGCCGCGCTGCGGGCTTCCGCCAGACGATCGCGCTCCTTGGCCACCACCGCTGCCGGTGCCCGCTCCACGAAAGATGCATTCGCGAGCTTGGTCTCGGCGCGGGTGATTTCGCCTTCAAGCCGTTCCAACTCCTTGCTCGCACGCGCCCGTTCGGCGTCTTTGTCGATAAGGTCGCTCAGGGGCACCAACACCGTCATACCGCCCGCCAGCGCGGTGGCGACATCGCCTGGCGCGTCCGGTGCCGGCGCGACGGGCTGGGTGCGAGCCAGCTGCTCGACGATGCGGTGATGGTCGCGCAGCCATTCGCGCTCGGCGCTGCTGCCTTCGCGGGTATAGACGGCCAACCGTGCCGAGGGCTCGATATCGTATTCAGCGCGGATACGCCGCACGCCAAGCACAAATTCCTTAAGCCACGCGCATTGCGTCTCGTCAGCTGGGGCGGCCGGGTAGTCGTCGCTGGCCGGATAGGCCTGGGTCATGATCGTCGCCGCCTCGTGGCCGGTCATGGCGCCAAGTTTGAGCCAGATCTCCTCGGTGATGAAGGGCATGAAGGGGTGCAGGGCACGCAGCCCGCCATCCAGTACCTCGATCAGGGTCGCGCACACGCCGTCTTTCTCAGCCTGCGTGGCGTTTTCATCGTAGAGCGTGACCTTGGCCATCTCGATGTACCAGTCGCAATACTCGTCCCAGATGAAATCGTACAAGGCCTGTGCGCCGAGGTCGAAACGATAATCGCTGAAGCCTCCGCGCACACGAGCGACGGTGGCGCGGAACTGGCTCTTGATCCAGCGCTCCGGCATGCCGGTCACGCGCAAGGCCGCTGGCGTGTCGCCGCGATGTTGCTCGCAAACCATCAGCACAAAGCGCGCCGCATTCCAGATTTTGTTGCAGAAATTGCGGTAGCCACCGATGCGGCCGAGGTCGAATCGAATGTCGCGTCCCTGGGTCGCCATCACCGCGAAGGTGAAGCGCAACGCGTCGGTGCCGTGGGCAGCAATGCCCTGCGGGTAGTGGCGACGGGTGTCGGCTTCGATGCGCGGCGCATCTTCCGGGCGCATCAAGCCGCTGGTGCGCTTGGCGACCAGGGTCTCGATGTCGACGCCATCGATGAGGTCGATGGGGTCGATGATATTGCCCTTGGACTTCGACATCTTGTTGCCGTCGGCGTCGCGCACCAGGCCGTGGATGTAGACCTCGCGAAACGGCACGTCGCCCATGAACTTGATGCCCATCATGATCATGCGGGCGACCCAGAAGAAGATGATGTCGAAGCCGGTGACCAGCACGCTGGTGGGGTAGAACGTCGCGAGTTCAGGCGTCTTAGCGGGCCAACCGAGGGTCGAGAACGGCCACAATGCCGAGGAGAACCAGGTGTCGAGCACGTCGGCGTCCTGGCGCAACGATACCTCTGGCCCCAAGCCGCTACGTACGCGCGCATCGGCTTCGTCGTGACCGACATAAATATTGCCGGCCGCGTCGTACCAGGCTGGGATGCGATGGCCCCACCACAGCTGACGGCTGATACACCAGTCCTCGATGTTGCGCATCCATTCGAAATAGGTCTTGGCCCAGTTGTCGGGGATAAAACGGATGCGGCCCTCTTCAACGGCAGCGATCGCCGGGTCGGCGAGTGGCTGGATTTTCACGAACCACTGGTCAGTCAGATAGGGCTCAATGACCGCCTGGGTGCGGTCGCCGCGCGGCACCATGAGCTTGTGCGGGTCGGTGCGGACCAACAGCTGCTGGGCTTCGAGTTCTGCCACCACGCGTTTGCGTGCCGCATAACGATCGAGGCCGCGGAAGCGCTGCGGGGCGTTGTCATTGATGGCGGCGTCGTCGGTAAAGATATTGATGATCGGCAGCCCGTGACGCTGGCCAAGCGCGTAATCGTTGAAGTCGTGGGCGGGCGTGATCTTGACGCAGCCCGAGCCGAACGCCGGGTCGACGTAGTCGTCGGCGATGATCGGAATGCTGCGCTCGGTCAGGGGCAGCAAAATATCCTTGCCGATGAAGCGTCGATAGCGGTCGTCAGTGGGGTGAACGGCCACGGCGGTGTCGCCGAGCATGGTCTCGGGGCGGGTAGTGGCGACCACAACATGACCACTGCCGTCGGCGAGCGGGTAGCGCAGGTGCCAGAGGAAGCCATCTTCTTCCTCGGCCACCACTTCCAGATCGGAAATGGCGGTGTGCAGTACCGGGTCCCAGTTGACCAGGCGTTTACCGCGATAGATGAGGCCTTCGCTATAGAGAGAGACGAACACTTCCCGCACGGCGCGCGAGAGCTCGTCATCAAGCGTAAAGCGTTCACGACTCCAGTCCATGGCCGCGCCCATGCGGCGCAACTGTCTGGTGATAGTACCGCCGGATTTCTCCTTCCATTCCCATACCGCCTCGACGAAGCGTTCGCGGCCGAGGTCGTGACGGGATTGGCCAAGCTGGGCGAGTTGCCGCTCGACCACGATCTGGGTCGCGATGCCGGCATGATCGGTGCCGCATTGCCACAGGGTGTTGTCACCACACATGCGGTGATAGCGGGTGAGGGCATCCATGAGGGTGTCCTGAAAGGCATGCCCCATGTGCAGACTGCCGGTCACGTTCGGCGGCGGTAGCGCGATGCAGTAGGGCGCGCCTAGGCCGGTCGGGGAGAAATAACCGGCCTTCTCCCAGGCCTCGTAGCGGCTTTGTTCGAGCGTGTGCGGGTCGTAGGTTTTGTCCATGGCCATGGGTTTGTGCATTTTTTTCTCTGCGAGCGCTACGGGCGTGGGCGGCGCGGACTGGTCGCGTTGCAATTGGGCTTTCACTTCAGCCACTGCTGCCGCGACACCGGCACTGACCATCTGTTTGATTTCTTGGGACAGGCTCGCGAGCTGCGTCTCGAGCCCACCGGCGGGCGGCGTCATGACGGGTGCTAATGCGGCCTGCCGCAGGGCGCTCATGTCGACTTCCTCGACCAAGCGCGGCGGCGGCGCGAGTTCGAGCAGCTCCTCCAGGCGCGGCGGCTTCGAGCCTGCCGCCATGGGCGTTTCGCGCTCGGACACCTCAGCGGCTGACCTTGTGGGTGTTGAGCGGAAAGCCGCGGTCCTGGTAGTACCGATAACGAACCCGCGCCGCGCCGCGTGTGCTGTCGTCGTAGCCGGCTGACTCGATCACACGCACGTAGCGGCTGGCCAGTTCCGGTACGGGCGGCGCGAGGTTGACCAGCACGTCGGGTTGCAGATTGTCGACCGCCGCACAGCCGACTATCACGCGAATTTCAGCCGTCGCTTCGCTAGCCAGCGCATGGGGTACGAAGCTGGTGTCCTGGAACTGCCACAACAGCGCATCGAAGGCCTGCGCCTGGGCCTCATCCTCACACTGAACGTAGACCCCATGGCCCTGTTGCCAGGCTTTCTCGACGATGCGGCAGATCATATGGTCGTGGCCCGCCGCCGAGGGCGGTTCGATGACGTAGAAATCGACCCGCGTCATCGCTCACCCGCGGTCGGCTCGCGCCAGGATGTACTCCAGGAGCAGCGGTAACGGCCGACCGGAGGCGTATTTGTTCTTGCCGCTGCCCCAGGCCGTGCCGGCGATGTCGAGATGCGCCCAGCGGTAGTCCTTGGTGAAGCGCGCCAGAAAACAGGCGGCAGTGATGGTGCCGGCGTTGCGCCCGCCGACATTGGCCATGTCCGCCACCGGGCTGTCGATCTGCTTCTGATAATCGTCCCACAGCGGCAGCCGCCAGGCGCGGTCGCCGCTGCGCTGGCCGGCATTGAGCAGCGCCTCGGCCAGTTCGTCGTTGTTGCTCAACAGTCCGCTGGCATGTTCGCCGAGGGCGACCACGCAGGCGCCGGTCAGGGTCGCGATGTCGATCACCACATCGGGTTCGAAGCGCGCGCTATAGGTCAGGGCGTCACACAGGATGAGACGGCCTTCGGCGTCAGTGTTGAGGATCTCGATGGTCTGGCCCGACATGCTGGTGACCACGTCGCTCGGCTTGCTGGCATTGCCATCGGGCATATTCTCGGTGGCCGGCACCACGCCGACTACATTGATGGCCGGCGCGATTTCGGCTACCGCCGCCATCACACCCAGCACGCTGGCCGCGCCGGTCATGTCGAATTTCATTTCGTCCATGGCCGCGCCGGGTTTCAGCGAGATACCGCCGGAATCAAAGGTCACGCCCTTGCCGACCAGTACGACGGGCTTGGCGCCGTCCTCACGACCCTTATATTCGAGCGTGATGAGCTTGGC